>PHAV01000006.1:0-153068 GCA_002841765.1 Deltaproteobacteria bacterium HGW-Deltaproteobacteria-4
GGCAGTCGAGCACGTCTTTCGGTATGGCCATCGGTTCCTCCAGTGGTTACGGGTTGTAACCGACGATGACCATTTACACAAAGTTTTTTACACCCTCATAGTGGTGTTCATGTCTCGAAGTATAACTATGAGTTTGATTTCTTGTCAGATCGATGGCAAATCTCTGGCGATGCCTCCTTGCTCTTCAAAAATCTTGAAACTGATGACCATGAGTTTGAACTGGGTTTTCGTGCGGCTTTGTCGCGATATGCAGAAGAGTCTTCTGCCCGACATACGCAAAATATGTTTTTCGCTACACAAAAATACTTAAAAAACACAGGGGCTAACTCTCTAACAGTAAAGGATATTTCTAAATTTCTGTCTCAGCTTCCTAAAGACGAAGAGTATAAACTGGGAGTCGTTAAGGGCTTTTGGCTGCAATGGTTCGACTGGGACCTGCCGGGGATCGACAAAGACGTCGCCGATTTCCTGGAAGAGTTAATCCTTTCCGGCAACACCAAAGGTGAGGCGGTCGCGAAGGGGTGCCCTTATAGCGGGCCTCTTACTGAGTTGGAACAGTCCGCCTTGCTTGACTGGGCCGTAAACGCTTTGCAGCGTGGTGCTATAAGATTGACCGAATACGCCTACTTTCTGTGCCTGATGCTCACTGGTCGCAGGGCTATCCAGATACAGTCCCTGAGAGCAGTTGACCTTCCCATGTCAGAAACTCCGAATGGAAACAACTTTACTCTGAACGTTCCTCGCGCAAAGCAAAGAGGCGGTAGCTTCAGGGGAGAATTTCGGACCATCCCTATTTCAGATGAGCTTCACATGACGCTCAAGTGTTTGGTTGTAGAGTCTAAGTCTCGAATTGAAAAACTCTTTTCCTGCAAACTCCCTCCTCAGCGGATAAAGCAACTCCCTATTTTTATCGAGTGGGGTCGGCTCGGCAATTTTAGTGACTTCAATGAGGTTGAAGCGTTGCTCAAGAATAAGCCAGATTATCTTCACGCGACCCAAAACACGGCGGGAGACCTTTTGAGAACATTTCTCAAATTGTGTGAAGCCAGGTCCGAAAGAACTGGCGACTTTATCACCCTGACTAGTCGACGCTTCAGGTACACCAAGGGTACCAACCTGGCCCGGCGAGGGATTAGTGGAACTGCTCTGGCATTGAGCCTTGACCACTCCGACACGCAAAACATTGACGTTTATACGGAGAACACATCCAAAAACGCAGAAGTCATCGAAAAAATCATGGCCCCCGTTCTGGCGCCCATGGCACAGGCATGCGTTGGGAAGCTGATCAACTCTGAGCGAGACGCATTGCGTGAAAAAGACCCGAACAGCAGGGTGTACGGTTCCCGCGATAACCCTGTAGGAAACTGTGGCTCGCATGGGTTTTGCGCTATCGGATATCGCGGGTGCTATACCTGTACGGACTTTCAGCCGTGGCGTGATGCACCCCACCATGAAGTCTTGGATGACCTGATTGCCGAGCGACAAGTGCAACAGGAGGAAGGCGTTTCCTTGCATGTGATCCAAGCGACTGACAGACTACTGCTCGCCGTCCAGTGGGTTATGCAACTGTGCGAGAAGGCCAAGGCAGAACAGTGCGAGGCGGTATAAATGGCTGAAATAATTACGTTTAGGCCTAAGTTCAAGACACCGGCAGACAATTTGGCCGAGTTGATTGCCCACTGCCGGGACAACATTGCACTCTATGAGGATCAAGGTGGCTTCGGGGTGGACGAATGGAAGACAACGCATAAGCGTCAACAGTCCATTCGGTTCAGCATTTATGACGGTGGTTTGACAGGCAAGCAGTTTACGCCCCTCCCAGACCCATATGCACTGATTGCGAAAAGCTATGTTCGCTACAAGCAACACCTTAATGAAAGCAGCGCAATCTCAGTGGTGATCGTTGGCTTACAGGCTGTTTGTGAGGCATTGATCGCAGTGCACAGAGACGCCGATATATTGAAAATCGATGGGCTTGTCCAAAGGAAGGTGGTGGAGATACTAGACACGCGCTATCCGGGATCAGACAGACTCGCCAAATACGGCGGCGGGCTTGTGACATTTTACGAGTTCCTCCGTGAAAAAGGAGTTGCCCCTGCACTGCCCATGTGGAAGAGGCCTGGGCACTGGAAGAGGGGCAAGTCAAAGGCAGAGAGAACAGACCCCGAGTCCCGAAAATGGCAGGAAAAACGGTGTCCAAGCATGCAAGAGATGCTGTGCTTGGCCGACTGCTTCTATCTGGCTGAAAAACCTCAAGACCTCTACTGGTCGAGTGTTTGCACCCTTCTGATGTTCGCGCCAGCACGGGGTAGCGAGCCTTTTGTTTTGACGCTTAACTGCATCGGGCAAGAAACGGATGGAAGTTACTATGTGAGCTGGCACAGCAGGAAGGGCTTTGGCGCGACCAAGAAATGGGTCCCCACCCCCATGGTTGAGCCTGTCAAAGAGGCCGTCAGAAGGCTTACTGAGATCAGCAAGCCAGCCAGAGACGCAGTCCAGTTTGCGTACCAGAATCCAGGAAAATTCATGCGGCACCCCGACTGTACTACACCTGCGGGCTTCCCCGAGGACAAGCCCTTGAACTTCGACCAGTTCTGCGCTGCCATGAACATGCCCAAGACTGCGAAGGGTAAAATTAACAGGGGCCTTAAGGAGACGACAGCCTGGAATCAACTGGCCATCGCTACCAAGTGGGTGAAGAAGATTTTAGATGGCGGCCCAATCACCTATCGGCGGCTGGCCGCCCTCACTCTCGAAAAGTACAAGGGCAATGACGGTCGCCTCAAAAAGGATTGGCCTAATTTGCCAGACACGGATCGTCCCATATGGGAGTCGCTGTTGCTGATTAGGGACAACGAGTTCCACGCTGATATTGCTACCAAACTGTTCAGTTGGGACTTGCCTGATGTAAACAGGCTGAACGACCAACTTGGGAAGCGGGTAGCACCGACATTGTTTGAACGATTTGGCCTTAAGGATGAAAATGGGGGGGAGATCTATATGTCCTCCCACCAGCCCCGTGTTTGGCTGTCGACACAGGCCGAACGAGGAGGTATGGATGACTGGCGGTTGGCACGCTGGGCGGGGCGTGTAAACCTTAAGGACAACCGGCACTACAACATGATGACCAGGGCTGAGTACATCGAAAAATCAAGAGCGGTGCTGGGCTTGGAAACTGCGCCGACAGCCCTAGAGGCAGCCAAGATGAAATTACCCGTGACATATGAATCTCTTGGCATAGATCGCATTGGGGTCGCCGTTCCCACCTTATGGGGGATGTGCGTCTTTAACTTTGCCGAGTCGCCTTGCCGGAAGGCTGGCGATTGCATGCTTTGCAAGGATCACGTCTGCATCAAGGGGTTGCCAAACACGTTGGAGCGTCTGAAGCTCCTTGAGAACCATGTTGCCACATCGCTTACTAAGGCCAAAGATGCCGCCGGGTCAGGCATTTTCGGAGCTGATCGCTGGGTGACGCATTTGGGATGGAAACTGGCCCACATAAGCACGCAGATAAAGCGACTGGAAGATCCGAACGTCCCCGATGGAGCCGTTCTATTGATACCGCCAGCACATGATCCAAGCCCTGTAAAGAGGGCCTTGGAGGCGCGGGGACATAACACCGACATGGACACTGACTCACCCGACAAAGTGGAACTCAGTGAACTCAGAAAGCTGATGGGGTTCTGATCTAAATGGGAGGCTAACATGCCGAAAGTTGTAATCACACTAGACAAAATACCCAAGGTCTTGAGTATCCTCGATAAATGGCGGGGGAAGCTGACCTGGGATCTTTACTGCCAAGAGGTAGCTAAAGTTTTAGGGTTGGAGAGCGTTGATCGCGGTACGCTGAATGCCTATGGAGATATAAAAGCAGCTTTCCAAAAGAAAAAGGAAAACTCTCGAAAAAGTTCCGAACACAATCACGCCAAAGACTCTACTATTGATGTACTTCTTAAAGAGATTGCCGAGAAAGAATCGAAAATAATCAGGATTGAAGACAAGTTAAACAAGTACAAAGAGCAGTTTGTACGATGGCAAAACAATTTCTATATGATGCCAGGAGTTGATTTGGATAAGCTTAACAAGGAAATCGATGCACCATTGCCAACGATTAAAAGGAAATAACCATGCCCAATAAACGAAGCAATGGTGCAGATGACGGCAAGGAGAACCTTAAAAAGGTCGAAGTGTGGATTTCTGAAAGAAATCAACATAGAGACTGGGACGATTATCAGGAAAAAGGCAAGATTCATCGTGGAAGAGTGGCCGAAGAACTTGGCTTTGGTCGCTCTGTTTGCAATCAAAACCCTGGCGTTAAAGAGCTTCTGCTGAAGTACGACAAGATTTGGTTTAACGCCGAACCTGTCACGAAAGACGCCCAGATAGCTGCGCAAGAAGCCAGCATAGAGCGCACCCGTAGCAAGTTGCAGACCGCAACGACTGACAACAATAAGCATTTTGTAAAGATCGCCGAACTTGAAGCAGAAGTCCGCAGGCTCGAAAAGAAGCTTGATAAGTATGTGGCGCTGCACGGTCTGATAATGACCGGAGGCCCCGGATGTCAAATATGAGTAGCATCAGTCATCTAAACCAAATAGTCCAGGTTGTGAAGCCCCGGCGCGATGGATATGCCACGGTGAAGATGGTTGATAGCAACGGGTCTATCATCAGTCGCGACAAGACACTGGTTGTAAAATTTCCTAGTCATTCCCTAGAGGCCGTTCGCCTGGGGTCTTTGTGGCAAGTCTCCGGTACTGAAAAGGTGTCTCAGTACAAAATAAACGGCTACGACGTGTCCGAGTACACCATTACAGCGGCTGAGGTGAAGTACCTGAAGCCCGCCGGCAGGGTCTTATCTCGCTGGATAAGCACCAACGTGAAGGGCGTTGGTAAGACTATCGCTGATAGGCTTGTGAGAAAGCAGGGGATGTTGGAGGCTATACGCAAAAGAGACAGGGAGGTCTTGCGGTCAATAAAAGGCATGTCCGACGACCGCATTGATAGCCTCTTTAAGATCTGGCCGGACGACCACCTGTACGAAGTGATTGAGTGGCTGGAAGAGCGGCACTTGCCCCTAGGGCTTGGGAACAAACTTATTGACGTTTTTGGCAGCGAAGCACTTGAGAAGGTCAAAAAGAACCCGTTCCTGCTGATGGCAATGGGCGCCCCTTTTGAAAAAGCAATGGAAGTTTCGAAGGCCTTAGGGCTAGACCTTGCTGACGAGGCTGTACTGGCCGGAGTTGCCCAGCATTTTACATCCATCCACTCCTTCGACACGGGCAGCACAATCATTGATGCTGAAACACTAATCGAGGGTTGCAAGCTAATAACAGGGCGCGAGGTTCCTGAGAACATAGGTGACATCGCTGTTTCTGCGGGCCTGCTCGCCAAGGTCGGCCTTGGTTATCAAGTCTATGGTACGGCGGTCCAAGAGGTCTCGGTTGCTTCTTTTCTGGTTGACTGCCTAACCCGCCCACCGGGACAGGGTGCTCTATTGGCCGTGTGGGAGAGGGATCTGACAGAGGCGGAGGTCAACAACGCCCTGTCAAAATATGAGAAGACCCTTGACTTCGCGTTAACAGACGAACAGAGACGAGCCATCAAGGGAGCTGTGATGTCGCCCCTGTGCGGCATATCTGGAGGGGCTGGTACTGGCAAGACAACCATTCTGAGAGGCGTTATTTCGGTCTATGAGGCACTGTCTCCCGCCATACATGTCCGGCAGGTGGCTTTGTCAGGTCGTGCGGCACAGAGGATGTCTGAGAGCACCAGAAAGCCTGCCCACTCTATCGCAAAGCTTATCTACGACCATATTGGCCAAGGCAAAAAGGAACTGCCCCCTCATCTCCTGTTGGTTATCGATGAAGCAAGCATGGTTGACCTGCTGTCGATGTACCAATTGGTTGGCATTCTTCCACCCGCTACAAGGATTCTGTTTGTTGGGGATACGGAACAGTTGCCGCCCGTTCGTGCTGGACTGATATTCCACGAACTCAAAGAATCGGGAATACCCTTTTTCAATCTATCTGAAGTAAAGCGACAGGGCGCAGAAAGTGGAATCCACCATTTCGCAATGTCTATAAGAAATGACTCTCCGGAACAGCCTGAGCAGATTGCGGAAACTGTAGATGAAAGCGCCGATTGCGTTATTGAAGAGGTCGCTACAGTCGAACGCCTTATAGAGCTGTGGGAGGAAATTCGCGATGAGGACTCCATTGTATTGTCGCCCGTCCGCAAGGGTGAGCTTGGGGTACTCAATATCAACAAGAAGCTACAGGCGCATGTTGGAGGAGATCGGCTGCCACTGTCTTACCTCGATGAGGTGCGCGGCTGGATACCCTGGTGCGGTGATGACGGAGAGTTTCTTCTTGAAGGCGACCGTGTCCTGATCACCAAGAACAACTATGACGAAGACGCTGACTTGAGGAATGGCGACCTCGGTGTCATCGAAGAAGTATACGACGAGCCTGACGATGATAATGTCGTTGGCAAGTTGCTGGTCAACGGCCAGAGCATCGGGATTACGCGTAAACTGCTTGAGAAGATAACACTCGGCTATGCTGTGACCATCCACAAGGCCCAAGGTTCGCAGTGGAATACTTGCATTGTGACAATACCAAAAGAAGGTTTGCCTATAACAGATAAGACACTTATCTATACTGCGGTCACAAGACCTACTAATAGGCTAATTATAATTGGTAATTTTAATTACATAAAGAGAGCAGTAGATAAAGGATCGGAAGCTCTTAAACGTAAAACATATATAAAAAAACGACTGGAACAATGTATTGCTCTTAAAAATAAAAATGAGACTGCTTAAAATTATACTATATTATTGTTATTATATAGATTTTTGTTATAGGGTTAGTTGCGCTTCAGCGTAATACCTACTTAAAAGAAAGGCTTGAGCAAATTATTCGTTCTGCAACCTCAAATAAAGCGGCCTAACAGAACTGATTATATTTATTTTTCACTGGATCGGTGGCAGTCCCAACTCTTTCAGAAAAGTATTGTGAGCCTCAGCCGCTTTTGTGGCACGTTTTTCAATCTCCTTTAATTCAGCGCTCACAGCCTGTAAATCAATCTCTTCCTCTGCCGTGGCGGTGCTGATATAACGCGAGATATTCAGGTTGTAGTCGTTCTTCTCGATTTCCTCCATCGAGACGCGACGGGCGTAGCGGGCTTCTTCGTTGCGATACTGATAGGTATCGACAATCTTGTCAATGTGCTCCGGCAGCAGGCGATTTTGCAGCTTACCTCTTTCGAAGTTCTCGCTGGCATTGATGAATAGAACGTCGTCCGGCTTTTTGCAGCGTTTCAGCACCAAAATACAGACTGGGATGCCGGTGGAGAAAAACAGGTTGGCGGGCAGGCCGATCACGGTGTCGATATGCCCGTCTTTTAGCAACTTGGTGCGGATGCGTTCCTCCACGCCGCCACGGAACAGTACGCCGTGGGGCAGAATGATCGCCATCACGCCGTTGTCGCTCAGGAAGTGAAAACCGTGCAAGAGAAAGGCGAAGTCTGCTGCGGATTTCGGCGCAAGTCCGTAGTTCTTGAAACGAAAATCCTCGCCCAGTGCTTCGTTCGGCTCCCAGCGATAGCTGAAGGGCGGATTGGCGACCACGGCGTCGAATTGCATCTTCTTGGCCGGGTTCATCTCGTTGAGGATATCCCAGTCGTTGAGCAGCGAATCGCCGTGGTTGATCGCGAATTCGGTATCCTTCACGCCGTGCAGTAGCATGTTCATGCGCGCCAGGTTGTAAGTGGTAATGTTCTTTTCCTGCCCGTAGATTTTTCCAATTGTGCCGCCCTCTTCATGAAGCTGCTTGCGCACATTCAACAGCAGCGAGCCGGAACCGCAAGCGAAGTCCAGAACCTGCCTCAGTTTTTTCTTTTTGCCAGTGGCCGGTTCCTGACTATCAAGCGTGACAATTTCGGAGAGAATGGTGGATATCTGTTGCGGGGTGTAGAACTCACCCGCCTTCTTGCCGGAACCGGCGGCGAATTCGCCGATCAGGTACTCATAGGCATCGCCCAGGATATCGGTGTCGGTACTGAATTTCGAAATGCCCTCGGCAATCTTCTGAATGATGGTGCAGAGTTTGGCATTGCGATCTGCCGGTTTCTTGCCCAGCTTTTCGGAGTGTAGGTTGATTTCGGAAAACAGCCCCTGAAACGTACTCTCGAATGATTTCTCTTCGATGTACTTGAAGCCCTTCCACAGGGTATCCAGCAGGTCGTCATGGTGCGTGCGCGCCATTTCGGCAACGCTGCTCCAAAGGTGCTGCGGCTCGATCACATAATGCACCTTGAGTCGCATCTGCTTTTCAAAATCTTCGATATCTTCGGCGTTCTCTTCGTACCAGATTGCAAGCGGTGAGCGCCGGTCTCCCACCTTGGGTGTGGGATAGTCTTTGCCTAACTCCTTCTTCGCCGCCATCTCGTAGTTGTCCGAGAGGTAACGCAAAAACAGGAACGACAACATATAGTCGCGAAAGTCATCGGCATTCATCGCGCCGCGCAACTGGTTGGCGATATCCCAGAGAGTTTTGCCGAGTTGGCTCATTTCTTCTTTAGTCATTTTTATAGACCCCAATTTATACCCTTATGGATGTAGCCCTGGTAAATCGAAAGAATAACGTTCCAGAAACCCATTTAAGATATTCCGAAATAGCTGCTTGTTGTCTTCCGTTAGCTCATTTGGCTCAAAAAGCGAATAACCACCATGACTCAAAAGATTTAAAGCACGGCTAAAGAGAACATCATCATCTACGCCATGAATACATCCAGAAAAATCACTAAACCCGAAAAACGAAGAAGTTTTCTCTAAGACACATCGCAGCACATTGAAGTGATTGGCATAGAGTCGGCCAGATTCACATGCTTTCTGTAATTCGCTGAGCATCGCCACATGGTGGAAAAAAGGAGTATCAGTTGTTGACTGAAGGCTATAGCCGCCATCACCGTTTTCATGAATAAAGTACAACTTATGAGGTTCCTTTTTTAGCTCATTACACATCACATTAAAGAACAGACTGTGGTGTGACGATATGATTGTCCTAATATTTCTTCCAGAGCTACGCCGAAGCAGTTTGGCCAAATCAGAGGAAACTGCTATGGCGTTGTTATCATCCAGTGAAGAAATCGGGTCGTCTATGTAGAAATACCTGACCCAGTCATAGATATTTGTGTCGTCGTCCAACGCCACTTCACAAATAGCGAGATAAATACACCAAATGAATATATTCTCCTCGCCACGCGAAATCTTAATATTATTCTCAATTACCGTTTCCGGTTCGTCCGATTCTGGTCTAAATCTTGGATTTTTCACCTCCTTACTGAAAACAATATGCCAATTATCATAATCGATCATAAAATTAAACTTTGCATAACGCCCAAGATAGGTAAAAATCCTTTCCTCAAGCGCAAGTGTTTTGAATCCATCAAAAAATCGAGAGGCATAATTAATTTTTAAGAATCTTTCTGCATCATTTTCCAAGTCATTGTTCCAACTGAACAAATCTTCTGTGTAGGCGTTGAAGTACAAGGTATCTCGATCAATACCTTTCTTCCGCTTGCCTACATCTTTGAATTCCATTGATAGGCGAGTTTTGCCCGTACCGTTAAATGCGTAAAGCAAAACAAAATGAACGCCACCATTATCATGTTCACGCAGGTCATCTCTTAGTCGAGTGACTACCTTACGCAGGTTTTTATATTTATAGATTCTTGGTTTGCTGCTCATACGTTTACTTCATCCATAACCGGGAAGAGCTGCTGCAACAGGCCTTTTTTATGCAACTTGAGGGTAGCAATTTTTTGGGTTTGGTTGGTAATCAGCTCGTCGATGGAGGTAAGGCAAGCGGCAATTTTTTGTTGCTCTTCTTTTTTCGGAATAGGTATTTTTCCGTTCAATACATCTGAATTATTTACCTTCATATCGTTCTTTGCACCTTTATTGACAATCGGCTGCAAATAACTATTCACATGAAAATCTCTTGAGAAATACTGGCCTAAATATTCTGGATGCGCTATATCCGTGACGCGATAAACAGCGTATAGGGTCGAAACAATACCTGTTTTTCCTCTGTTTTCCTTGATGATTCCGAATGGATTATTTTTTAATGGGCTTTTTGTATATACGATGTCTCCTGTCTCAACGACATGATAGTCCTTGACACTGACCCCGGCATACGAACGACCCTTAAATTCTATTTGGTTTACACACCCGTATTCACCGGACACGGAAAGCACATTTTGTGGTCCATATTTTAAATCTCTGTTTCTATGCTTCGTCTCAAAAAGTAATTCACTCAATAATTTTTTTCCCCAATCTCCGGCCTCCTGAAACTCAGGAAAACGAAGTTTTGGCACAGTTTTGCCTTCGGCTGGGAAAAGTTGCTGAATCAGGCCTTTTTTATAGGCCTTGAGTGATTCGACATTATTGACCTGGTTGACAATCAACTCGTCGATGGAGGTGAAGCAATCTGTTATTTTTTGTTGTTCTTCTGGTTCGGTCACAGGTACGGGCATAGACATGAAAACATCATTGGATATGCTCATGCGGTCATGTCTTGCACCGCTATTTGAAACTACTTGCAAGTAATGATGCCACCTGGTTGACTTGAAGTATTGTTCGTAAAAATCGTTAATTTTGTTGTTGAATCTAAAGACGGTATAAAGAGGCGACATTACCCCTTTTGCAATTTTATTCTTCGAGATTGGGCCAACAGACGCAATGATTGATACTCGCGGGTTGTAAACGTAGTCTCCTTCTTCAACAATATAGTAGCCTCCAAGGTTGCTTTGGTTGGCTATATCCTTATCGAAGTAATCTCGCTGATCAACAACGCCGTATTGTGCTGAGTTAGTCAGGACACGAGTCTCACCGCTATCTAAATTTCTCTGAGTGGTACGTTTTGCCAGATGTTTTAGCTTGCTTATCTGCCAGTCCCCTTTATCACGAAACTCAGAAAAACGTCGCTCCGGCACCAAGCCCTTTTTCTTACTCATACGCATTCACCCCCGATATCTCGCGCCCACCCGCGAGCTTTTTTAGATAGGGCACTAGGTCTGCCATCAAGACCAGTTCGGCTTCTCGCCGCGCTTTCCAACCGAGCTCTAGAGGTGCAAGCAGGTCGGTGAGCTGTTCGCCGTCAAAGATCATGCGGCCCATGATGGTATCGACGAAGGCTTGTAGCGCCGTAGTTTGCAAGCCGTGCTTGTTGGCGATGTTGGCCAGGTCGGCGGCGGCCTTTTGCGCTTTGAAGACATGGAAACCTTCATATATTTCTTTTGTACTCAAGACTTCGCCTGTTGTCAGACTTTTGATGTAGTCGACGATATCTTCTCGTTCACTCTCAAGATTTGAATAACTCCTAATCATTTCAATAATTTGTGCGCGTGTCATCTTCTGCTTGCCGGTTTTCTGGGTAGATTTGGCAATCAGCCCCATGATGTAGTCATAGTCGATGAGGCTGGAGGCGAATAGCACCAGGTCGAATTCCAGTTGTTGTAGTTCTAGCTCTAGCCCCTCCTCATCGCCTTTACCTTGCTTGCGCTTGAGTTCAAGCGCGGTGTCGAGATAGACGGCCCTGAAGCTGCGCAGGGTGTCGGTGGGCAGCTTCTGTTCGATGGTTTTTTTGCTCTGGTCGTCGAGGTCGGTGTATTGCTCCAGTTGGGTCTTGAGCTTCTGCACCTCTTTAAAGTGGTTGATGAATTCCGCCTTGGCGATGTCTCCCTTGAGGTTGAACACTTGCGAAGGCGCACAGGGCAGCCCTTTGGCGGCCATAAAGGTTTCCAACTTGTCCACTGCTGCTTGGTACTGTTCCACCACCTTGGGGGCGGGGTCGACCAGCCAGATTTCCCGCGCCCGGTCGATGTCCGCACCGGAAAAGAGTTTGATTGCGTCGTCTACTTCGCTCTCCTGATAGCGGAAGTCAAGGATGTTGCCCCAGGGCTTGCTGTCGTTGAGCACCCGATTGGTGCGCGACAAGGCCTGGATCAGGCCGTGGTGTTTGAGGATTTTATCCACGTACAGGGTGTTGAGATATTTGGAATCGAAGCCGGTAAGCAGCATGTCCACCACGATGGTGATATCAATCTTGTTTTTGCGCGAGTAGTCGGCGTTACAATATTTGTGGTCCTTGATGCGCTGCTGCACGTCCTGATAGTAGAGGTCGAATTCATTGATGGAGTGATTGGTACCATATTGCCGGTTGTAGTCGTCAATAATGGTTTTGAGCGCGGCCTTTTTTTTCTCCGGATCTTGCTTGTTGTCTTCCTTTTCCTGTGCCAGGTCTTCCTGTAGTTGCTGCACATCCTTGTTGCCTTCTGCCGGTGGAGAGAAGACGCAGGCGATGTGAAGTGGGTCGAAGGTTTCATCTTCGGCCTGTTTTTTTGCCTGCATGGTTTTGAATCGCTCGTAATATTCCATGGCGTTGTTAATGGAAGCAGTGGCCAGTATTGCGTTGAAGCGGCGATGGTCTGTGGCGCTGTCGTGCTTTTGCAGTATGGCGTTGATGACAGCATCCGCCGGCGGCGTTTGCCCTTTCTTTGGCTTTTTATCCCCCTCTTTGCCGAAATAATCGATGTGGAAACTCAGCACGTTTTTGTCATCGATAGCGTGGGTGATGGTGTAGGCGTGTAGCTCCTTTTCGAAGATGTCTTTGGTGGTTTTGAAGGAGCCGACATTGCCATCGATCTGCTGATAGGTGGCGTTTTCGTCAAAGATAGGCGTGCCGGTAAAACCGAACAGTTGCGCCTTGGGAAAGAACTTTTTGATGGCCTTGTGGTTCTCGCCAAACTGGGAGCGGTGGCATTCATCGAAGATAAAGACGACGCGCTTGTCGCACAGGGGTTCGAGGCGTTCCTTGTAGGTCTGTTTGCCCTCTTTTTGTTTTGCCTTGTTGCGCTTGCTGTTTTCGTCCAGCGCCAGGCCCAGCTTCTGGATGGTGGTGACAATCACCTTGTCGGCGTAGTCGTCCGACAACATACGGCGCACCATGGCTTCGGTGTTGGTGTTTTGCTCGACACAGCCCTCCTGAAATTTGTTGAATTCCTCGCGAGTCTGGCGATCAAGGTCTTTGCGGTCCACCACGAATAGGCATTTTTCGATGTCGGGGTTGTCCTTCAGTAAGGTGGAGGCCTTGAACGAGGTGAGCGTCTTACCGCTGCCGGTGGTGTGCCAGATATAGCCGTTGCCGCGATTCTGGTGGATACATTCAACAATAGCCTTGACCGCATAGATTTGGTAAGGCCGCATAATAAGAATTTTTTGCTCGCTCTGCACCAAAACCATGTAGCGGCCGATCAAGCGGCCTAGGCGGCACTTTTCGAGGAAGTCGTCAGCAAAGTCGTGCAGGTTTGCAATTTTGTTGTTTTTTTCGTCGGCGTGCTGGTAGATGGGCAAAAAGCGCTCTTCAGCGTTAAAGCTGAAGTGCTGGTTACAGTTGTTTGCAAAGTAGCGGGTATCGCTTTCGTTGCTGACGATGAACAACTGCATAAAACAGAGCAGAGAGTTAGTGTAGCCGTTGCCGGGATCACTTTTGTAGTCGACGATCTGTTCCATGGCGCGGCGAGGGCTGATTTGCAGGGTTTTCAGCTCGATTTGCACCATCGGTAAGCCGTTGATCAGGAGGATGACATCATAGCGGTGGTGGCTGTTGTCGGTATTGATGCGGAGTTGGTTGATGACCTCGAACTCGTTCTTGCACCAATCACGGAGATTGACCAGCATGTATTCCAGCGGGGTACCGTCTTCGCGGGTGAATTTGCCCTTCTCGCGCAATGCCTGTGCGGCGGTGAAGACATCGGCGGTAATGATCTCGTCGCGCAGGCGGGCGAATTCGGCGTCTGTGAGGTGGACGCGATTTAAGGCTTCAAACTTCTGACGGAAGTTTTTCTCAAGCGTAGCCTTGTCGCGGATGTCGTCGCGGTAGGTGTATTTGAGATCGGTTAGCTTGGCGATCAGGCTTTGTTCTATCTGGTTTTCTTTTTGCGTCATCTTGCCAACTCGATTCACACAATATTTAGATTATTGTGACCCACCAACCATCGCAACGGGAGTCATCTGGTCACATAGAGTTACTGCGGGGTGATTGCTGCACAACTTCAAGAAGAAGCTGACGACAATCAACCAACTGAATTTAAACACCTTTCACTAAAAATAAAACCCGCTTGGCAGCACGAAGCCGACGGCAGAGGGAAGATCTTCCCTGGTTTTTAAATTTCGGACTTGGCAATCATCCTTCTCTCCTGTAAATCCATTAAAATTAGATTGATCAATGTAGACCTGACGTGAACAACGGTCAAGTTTTTTGCCCGTCCGGTAAATCGTCTTGGATTTAGTTCAGGGGTTGTAATGGCTCTGCTGACCCCGTTCTCAGATTCCCTGATAAATCAGAAACCCCCGATCCACTGACCGAGGGTTTTGAGTGTCTGATTGATGGTAAGTTTTGGGATAACCCTGCCGCTGTCAGGTTTTCAGGGTTTACTTTTCCCCTTGCCGGAATCCATTTTTGGCACCTCATCCCGATCAATGGTCAGAGCTTTCACCACACTCATTCTCCCTGTCTCCAAACGAGGAGAATCAGGAGACCTAAGAAAATTACCAATGATTGACCCTAGAGAGTCCTTTTTGCGAGACATAGTTAACCTCCAAGTTGTTTTTCAGTACGATAATATTGGTAGTTTGACCTTTAAAAGATATTCTCACGAAAAACGGCTAAAGTAAAATTATTTTTATATAACGGGTATTTAGTTAACATTTCTGCTAGATTTTATTGGTCTTATTTCTGAGCAATAAAAAATTTCAATTATTTTATTGCAACAAACTGTCGTCTTTGATATATTTATATATATACCTTCCACGTTATTCCTGACGACATTCTCGACCTTCCCCGAGCAAATCCAATCAATCTCCAATTGATCTGCGACATATTTATATGCGCCTATGTATCCTTGACTTCGCTGTTAAAGTGCAGTCGCAAACTATTCTTAGTCTAGCAAAAGGAGGTGTGTCTATGCTATATGTCGACATGTTTATCACGTAGGACTGCGCTCAGTCGCTGAAACGGACTGTCGTCGGGTTACCAGAACCCAAAATTGTGGTTATACTTTTGTTGATTTAAGGCCATTCGAGTTACGTTAAACTCTCAAAAAAACCTTTATATCAACAAAAATTACAGAAATGTTGAAAATGATTCATGGCCATTCTAAAAAAACCGTTTATTCAAAAGAGGTTACACGCTCACTCACTCACTCCATGAGTGAGAAAGGTGAATATAACCATTTTAATTCGGGGGAAGTGTTTGTTGCTGTTGCTGAGACGGGTTCTTGAAAATTCGAGGGAAAACGTGGTTGAAGACCGGAAGAAAAGATTAATAGAATTGTTGCGCGATCCCGACCCGGAAATTCGGAAGGCGGCTGCAGAGTCCCTGAATATTGTGGAATCGTTCTCTTCCCTCGATAGAATTTTAGAGATTTTACGGGGGGGAGAGCGAGGCGCCAAGGTCAACGCCATTTTTGCCCTTGAACGGATCGACTCCGACAAAGTTTTTCCTCCCCTGCTGCAGCTCTTGCAGCAGGCCGATGCAGATTTACGTGCGACCGCCATTCAAGTGCTGGGGACAAAAAAGAATCCCCAAACTTTGGGGGCGCTCGTCAAACATCTTAAAGATCCTCATCCCGCTGTTCGCGTTCATGCTGCGACCGCCGTCGGCCACTTCTCTGATAAACGACTTATCCCCTACCTGGCAGCACTCATCAACGAAAAAGATGACACGTTAGCGGCTGCGGCGATAAAATCCCTCGGGCAAATCGGCACAGTCGAATGTGAACCACGCATCCTCGCCGCTATGCTAGATCCCCGGCCAGCGGTACGCCTTGCGGCGGCCCGGGCAATCTCCGTTATCGCTATTTAGCCTTCCTGATCCGTCGCCCTAAAAATATTCGGTGACATCCACGCCCTTGGTCAAAGGATCAACTTCGCCAATAATCCTTGCTGTCTCGGTATTAACCAGTTCGATCAACGGCAGAGTGGTGAGTCTGGTGCCGCTGCTGTCAAAAAGAATCTTGAGCTTTACTGCTTCTCGTCCCTGTACCTCAACTTTGACGACAAGGCCGATTTCATTGGAATCAAGACGGACCAGAGTCCCGACTGGATAGGTGCCGAGGGAGGTAATGAATTTTTCGACAAAGTCGGGATGTAGCGCTGTGCCCGACAACTTCCGCAACTGTTCCGTTGCATTCCTGGGTGTCCTGGGGCGCTGATAAGAGCGCAGAGTCGTCAAGGCATCATAGGTGTCGGCAATCGCCGTCATATCGATCATCGGACTCATGGTCTGACCCAGTGCCGAGGCCGGGTAGCCGCTGCGATCAAAGCGCAGGTGATGTCCAAGAACAATGTCTACCACTTCCGCTGTGATCCCCTCCATCTCCACAACCAAGGCCGCGCCGTCGCCAGGATGTTTTTTGATCTCGACAAACTCTTCAAGGGTTAAACGGCCAGGCTTGGTGATAATATCTACATCGACTTTGAGTTTGCCAAGATCGTGCAGCAGGGCACCGAGGCCAAGCGTCCGCAACTGCTCTTCATTCAGGCCGCAGGCGCGGCCAACCGCCAGCGAGATGACGGAGACATTGACTGAGTGCGTAAAGGTGTAGTTGTCATAATCTTTAAGCATTGACAGCGCAAAGAGCGTGTCGGGTTCGGAGATCATCAATTTGACCATATCCCCCATGACACTGACTGCTTCAGTCGATGAAGGAATTTTTCCGAGGCGGACATCATGAAAAATATTATCCACCACTTTCAGCGCCCGTCCATAGACGGCCCGGGGCGCTTGATTTTCTTGTTCCGATTCCTGCACTAAAGGATGAATATGCGGGAAGTGTCTTGCCGAGAAAATGCTTTCCACGGACTGAGCGTTTATTGTCGGCGTCGTTAACAAAGTCAGCAGTCTGGAAAATTCATCTTCGTTTACACCTGACTCGAACTGCAATCCTGTTAACCCCGCGCGCTGCAAGAGCTTGACGAGGTCGTCTGCCGCAGGCATATCGGCTGAGAGCAGCAGGTCGTCGACGACCAGCGCCCCATCATGCAGCCCGATGCGGAGTGAAGAATGTTTTTGATGGCAGACCTGCAGGACCCCAAGAAAAGTCCGCATTTGACGGGCAAGCGCAGGATGCTGCAGCGGATAAAGTTTCAAACCCTTCAGGCTGCTGACAAAGGCTTGAACCAGCTGCCGGGCAATCTCCTCAGTCATTCGGCGATCCTTTCCTCGCTTGCTTTAATGCACTGATAGCGGCTTTCTGCACGATGGGATTAGACGCTTCCCCCATTGTTTCGAGAAAGCTGATCGCTTCAAAGCCGCCGATCTCTCCTATTGTTAACAGGGCAGCAGCCCGCAGTACGTTATTGCGGCTGCGATAAAAGAGGCAGCGATGATTGACAATCGACATTAATTCCGGGAGGGCCTCAGCCGAGCCGATCTCACCAAGAGCTCTGATAGCATCAATTTTTTCCTCAAGCCGGAGAAAGCGCCAGTCCTTGACCTGGAGGAATTGGATAAGAAGCGGTATGGTCGCGGCCGGATTTTTTATTGCCCCGAGACAAAGCATCGCCTGACGGCGCAAGTCGCTATCCTCCCCCTGCAAAATTTTTGCAATGATGGCAATGACACTATTGCCGCCGATACGCGTTAGCGCCCGCAGTGCTTCGCGCCGTACCCGCAGATCACGATGGTGCAAAAGATCGCGTAGTGGCTCAATCGCCGCCGCCGCGCGTATCTCGCCAAGGATCTGTGCGGCATTGCGCAGCACCACCCACCGATCGTCGTTTAATGTCGCGAAAATCGCCGCAAGAGCAGCCTCTCCCTGAGAAATTAAGGCTTCAGAGAGGACCTTTCTGATTGACTGGTCCTCCTCGGCAGCAAGACGGTTCAGTAAAAGCTTTGCGAGGGGGTCGCCAAAGGAGCGGGTGATCTTGTCCCAGACAATGCGATGATCATCAAATCGCCTCCGGGCACAAAGGAGATTGATATAGAAACTCAGCAGTGTTGACGTAGAGAGTTGCGTCATGGCCTGCCGGGCAGCTTTGCGCTTTTCCTCTTTTTGGGCAACGTCTTCAGTGCAATACGTCAGAAAAGAGAGGGCTTGTAAAATCAGATGGGCGGACTTCTCCGTTAAATTCCCTTGAACCACTGGAATCAAACGGTGTAAAAGTCTGGAAAATTCCTGTTCGTCAGAGGCCATCTCGACAGCTTTGAGAAGATCTTCAAAGGGGAGTTCTCCGGCAGAAGAATCGGCCTCCTCTACAGCCAGGGTCGATGTGCTCTCTATGGGGGCGGGTTCACCAAGGGTTGCGAGGAACTTTTCATCGGTCAGATCGGTAGCACCGTAAAGAGTCAGCTTTTCAGCTTCAATTTTATTTTTTAACTCAAAAATGCCCTTAATGTCGACGGTATTGGTCCA
The DNA here is from genome assembly GCA_002841765.1 of Deltaproteobacteria bacterium HGW-Deltaproteobacteria-4. Classification (NCBI taxonomy): domain Bacteria; class Deltaproteobacteria; species Deltaproteobacteria bacterium HGW-Deltaproteobacteria-4. Next base: position 18,478 of record PHAV01000006.1, read on the forward strand.
GATAGTCGTCACTTGTGCTTGCTGTAACAGGGATTGGATCCCCCCTTTCTTCTGGATAACATCTGCATCGAGAAGTAAAATTTTTGCTGTTTCCCAGAGATCTCGACACGAGAGATCCTGGAGAATCATTAATTGCTGAATTCTCCGGGCAAAGAGATTCGCCGCCAATTTTTGCAAGATTGCATGGTTGCTGCCGACAGGCTCTTCTCCGTAAAAAAACCCGGATCGCCGTATGATGACCGCCACACTTTCACGGCCTTCAAACAAAGGCAAAAAAACGGACTTGGCATCGCTGGTAACGTCTTTAAGGGCAGGATGGCCCGTCGGGTAAAACTTGATAGAGACAAGGAGTTTGGCCAAGGACTTGAGTGCCGTCTCCAATTGGGCGGCCACCAAATTCTCAGTTGCAGTGGAACTCTTTGTGTTTTGCGTTCTTTCGCCCATTCGTTTACACTTCTATAATGATTAAGTAATTCAGGATAGTCGCAGGATAATCTGCTATAAGCAGAGGATAAATTACATGGTTAAAAAATGCTTTAATCATAGCACAGTTCCCTCCCGGAGAAAACTACCAGAAACGGTCAGTCCCATTGTCCTCGGGGTCACTGGTGGAATTGCCTGCGGAAAGAGTCTGGTTTGCCAATTCTTCAAAGAACTGGGGGCGGCCGTTCTGAGTGCAGATGAATTGGCCCGTGAAGCAGTCAGGCCGGGCGAGAAGGCTTATAATGAAATCGTCGCGTACTTTGGAAAAGAAATATTGACGACGGAAGGGAGCATTGACCGCGCCCGTCTGGCTGAAAAGGTTTTCCGCGTACCTGCAGCGCGTCATGAGCTTAACCAGGTCACTCATCCGGCAATTGGTCGCCTTGCTGAGCAACGTATCAGCGAACTGCGAAAGGACCCGGCCGTCCCCCTTATTATCTATGAGGCGCCTTTACTCTTTGAGGCCAAAGCAGAAGGGCGTGTCGATCTGGTTTTGGTCGTAGCTGCCAGTCCTGAGCAACAGCTTGAACGACTGATACGCCGGGAAAACTTATCACGAGAAGAAGCTTACCGGCGAATTTCTGCACAGATGCCACTTGCCGAAAAAGTTGCCCGCGCTGATATTCTTATCGAAAATAACGGATCCCCTGCAGAGGTGCAAAAACTGATTGGCGATATCTTTGTAAAACTGACGACACCCAATAAAAAAAATCCCCCGATTCCGGAGGATGTTTAGTGTGTTAGCCGTTTTTCTATTTATTGTAACCGAGCCGGGTCGAGAGATCTTCAGCCGCCTGTCTGGCCAAAGGGATCAACTCTTTTTCGATGCGTTCATCGGAAAAACGCATTGTCGGGCCTGAGATGCTGATCGCCCCGACAATCCTCCGCGTATAATCTCGAATCGGGCAGGCAATACAACGCACACCGTTATCGAGTTCTTCATTGTCGATGGCATAGCCTTGTTCAAAAACCTTAAGTAATTCCTCACGTAATGCCGTCTTTGTTGCAAGGGTCGTCGGCGTATAGACTTTAAGATCATGCGCCGGATAAAGATGGTCAACATCTTCATCGGACATATAAGCAAGGTGCACCTTGCCGGTGGCGGTACAGTAACCGGGGAGTCTTGATCCCACCCGGGAGACAACGCGAACTGTCAGGTTCGTCTCGACAACGTCAAGATAGACAACATAGCCTTCTTTGAAGATGGCAACATAGGACGTCTCGTTACACTCTTGGACAATGCGATCAAGGATGGGGCGCGCCTGCCTTAAAAGTCCCATCTGTTTGACAAAAGTTTGACCAAGTTCCAGAGATTTCAAGCCCAAGCGGTAATTTTCAGTCGCTCGATTCTGCTCTATATAGCCGCGCGACTCCAGTGTTGCCAGCAGTCGAAAGACGTTATTCTTGTGGAGTTTCAGCCGTTTGCTCAGCTCTGTGACGCCGAGTTCGTCGGTCTCGCCATGAAACTGCTCCAGCAAATCAAGCGCATGCGAAACGGCTTGAATGATATATTCTGACTTATCTTTTTTTGCCATGGTCTTTCCCTCTTGGACTTCGCTTGAAATCATAAATAATCTACAAAGAGTTGACGTCTTGTCAAGAAATACTTCTTGATTCTTTTAGTGTTATTTTAGAATGCCGTTTGGATATTGTCAAGGCAGCATCTTAAGTTCTTTTATGATTGCGGATTGTTTCTTCATCGGGCTTATGCTATGAAAACGCCCCACTCTACCCCTTCTCTGTGTGAATGACCTAATGAATGTCTCGAAACTCAACCCGGAGCAACGTAAAGCCGTCCTTCAGACCGATGGTCCCCTCCTCCTCCTTGCAGGTGCCGGCTCCGGCAAGACCCGGGTTATTACCATGCGCATTGCCTATTTGCTCCGCGAAAAAAAAATCGGTCCGGAACATATCCTGGCGGTGACCTTTACCAACAAAGCTTCTCGCGAGATGTTGCAACGGGTCATCGGTCTGGTCGGCCGAGAACACTGCGGCGGCATCGCCATCTCCACTTTTCACGCACTCGGCATGCGAATTCTTCGCAGCGGCATCGAGCGACTCGGTTACAAAAAAAACTTTTCTATCTATACCGGCGCTGATCAGGAGCGTTTGCTACGCGATTTGATTCGCGCGACCGATAGCAAGGGGGCATCCTTGGTCAGCCAGGTTCTCTGGTGTATTTCCAGCGCTAAAAACCGACTCATCGCCCCCCGCAACTTCAAGCCCCGTCACCACGATCCGGCCAGCGCCCTGGCGGCGCGCATCTACCCCCTTTACCAAAGATCATTGCGTGCCTGCAATGCTGTCGACTTTGATGATATCCTCATGCTCAGCGCCCAGCTTCTGGTGGAGCACACCGACCTGTTGAGTCTCTGGCGGAAGCAATTTCTTTATGTCATGGTCGATGAATATCAAGATACCAATTTTGCCCAGTACCAACTCCTGCGCCTCCTTTGTGATGAACATCGCAACCTTTGTGTTGTCGGCGACGACGATCAGTCGATCTACGGCTGGCGAGGCGCTGCGCCGGAGAATATTCTTGACTTTGAACGGGATTATAAGGGTGCCCGGGTGATCAAGCTCGAGCAAAATTATCGTTCTACTTGCAATATTCTGGCCGCGGCAAATGCCGTAATCAGTCATAACCCTCGGCCCCACCCTAAAAAATTGTGGAGCGCAGCCGGCGCCGGCGTCGGCGTTGAACTGCTCAGCTGTCATGATGACGAAGAGGAAGCGAAATTAATTGTCCAACGGATCATGACCCGACGGGCTGAAAGTAAAGATCCTCTTTCCGCCTTTGCCATCCTTTATCGCACAAATGCCCAGTCGCGTCCTTTTGAAGAGCAATTGCGCTACGAAAATATTCCTTATGTTCTCATCGGAGGCCAGCAGTTTTTTGACCGCAAAGAAGTCAAGGATGCTCTCGCCTACCTGCGGGTTATTGCCAATCCGCAGGATGAAGTCAATCTCCTGAGAATTCTCAATTACCCTAAACGGGGGATCGGCGAAAGCAGCGCGCATGCCCTGATCGAGACTTCGGCGCGTCTGCATAAGCCTATCTGGGAGATTTTACGCCATCCTCAGGCCCTGAGCGATCTGGGAGAGAAGCCTCTGGCGGCCATGCATAATTTTACGGCATTGATCGTCAACTTTCGCCACCGTTTTCGCTCGGCGGGAAATGCTGCCAACACTTTCCGTGAGCTGATTCGGACGATTGGCATGGAAGAGGATATCTGGCGGTCAGCTGAAAATGTTGAACAGGGGAAACGCCGCCTGGAAAATCTTGCCGAGGCTGTCAATGCCTTTGCTGCCTATGAAAGCCGTGAGAGCCAGCCAACGCTTGCAGGCTTCCTAGAAAAGGTCTCTCTCCTCGACGCCGACGAACCGAACCGGGAGGAGAAGGAAAATAAGCTTCGTCGTGACGCTGTGGTCTTAATGAGTTTGCATGCCAGCAAGGGGCTTGAGTTTCCTCATGTCTTTCTTGCCGGGCTTGAAGAGGAGACTATCCCGCATTGCACCGCAGACGGAGAAGCTGCCGATCTAGCCGAAGAGCGCCGCTTGCTATATGTCGGTATCACCCGCGCGCAAAAGACCCTGACATTACTGCATGCCCGTCACCGGAAAAAGTATGGAAAATTGCGCCCCAGGCAGCCGAGCCGTTTTCTGGCCGAAATTCCGGAGGAACTGCTTCTCCGCTCTCCCGCTGCTGCGCCGCTGCAATCGGAAGCAGAGAAAGATCAAGTTGCAAACGTTTTCTTCTCTAAGCTCAAAGCGCTCCTTGATGAATAATTTTTTATTTCGTTTCAAGATGGTGCAAGAATTTTAACCAGCCCGGAAAATTATTTTTTCTTGACAGTTTTGTTCTCTCTGTCATATTTTGTGCCAGCTTTAATAAACTCATACGGAGGACATTATGAAAAAAATGCTTACCATTGCTCTGCTGCTCGCCTTTACGGCGGGGACTGCCATTGCAGCAGACACCGTCGTCATGACAGCCAAAAACGGCAACGTAACCTTCAATCACAAAGCCCACTCGGAGTCGATGGATTGCAAGATTTGCCACGGCGATGCTAAACCCGGAAAGATTGAGTTGGATAAAGATGCCGCTCATGCTTTGTGTAAAGATTGTCACACCAAAAAAGCCGCCGGGCCCACCAAGTGCGGCGAATGCCACAAAAAGTAAAAAACAAAGATATAACGAAAAGGAAAGGCCCCTGTTTCGGCAGGGGCCTTTCCTTTTCTTAAATAAAGAGCCGCCCCTTAAGAGGCGGCTCTTTATTTAAGCGGTTGTGTCATAGGTTGAAGTAAATACTATTTCACGTTGAGCAGTTCGACATCAAAGATCAGCGTCGAATTCGGACCGATCTGAGCTCCGGCCCCCCGTTCGCCATAGGCAAGATTTGCCGGGATAAAGAGCTGCCACTTCGCACCCTCTTCCATTAATTGCAGAGCTTCCGTCCAACCGGGGATCACGCCGCCCACCGGGAAGCTCACTGGTTCACCGCGCTTGTAGGAACTGTCAAATTCGGTCCCATCAATCAAGGTGCCTTGGTAGTGCACTGTAACACTGTCATTTGGGCCAGGTTTCTTCCCTGTCCCCTTCTTCTCGACTTTGTACTGCAAGCCGCTCGGCAGGGTGATAACCCCCTCTTTTTTGCTGTTTTCCGCAAGGAAGGCTTCGCCGTCTTTCAAATTCTTGATGGCGCCCTCTTTGGCTTTGGCTTCCTGCTTTGCAACGAGTTCCTGCTGGAAATCTGTAATCACCTTCCGGACTTCTTCTTCTGTCATCAGCGTCTTGCCGCCAGCAGTGACATCCTTGATCGCCCGTGCCATGACGTCCGGATCGATTTCAATCCCTTGAGCTTTAAAGTCTGTGCCGAGGGACATACCGATCCCATAGCTGACCTTTGCTTTTTGATCGTTGAGCTCAATCTTTTTTTCTCCCGCACCGCACCCTGCCGCCATCAATACGATACCGGCAGCCAGTGACACTCCTGAAATAAGCCCCTTCATATTGCCTCCTGTTAAATATTTTTACGAAAACATTTATACGCTATTTCCATAGCTGTCAACCGATTTTCCAGACTGGATCTGGCATTCTTCAGGATCACTTTTTTTGAAGGAGGTTAAAGTGTGTCCAGGCAGAGTTGCAGTTGTAATAAAAAGAGGGCGATTATGGGAAAGGAGAAGCGATGAACGGTTAGCGTTTCAGTCGCTGCACCAGATTTTCGGCGAGTTGGCGGTTCGCGCCAGTGAGAAAGCGATTCTGAAAGATGGCATCATCACCAAAGATTACGAAATTCCCTTTCCCTACTTCGCCAAGAGCGATTATTCCGAAGGCTTGCCTGGCGTCCTGCGCAGAGTAGTTGCGATCCTTATTAAGGTCGATCCAGGATTTTTCGCCACTGCTGGCAACGATCCGTGCGAATTTCCCTTCGGTCAACAGGGCCCAGCAGCCGTAGACGGCAAAGTGATCGATTCCGGTAAAGATCGGTTCATGGTCCAAACGTGTGACATGGAAATTGAGCGCTTCGCCATCGATCTGTGCTTGCTCCTCTTCACGAATGACTCCGTTCGAATGGACAACATCAAAGCGGGCCAGTAGCCTGGAGTTGATAGGCGCTACGTGGAGCATGATGGACAGACGCCCGCCCTTTTCGACAAAGGTAAAAAGAGCATCAATCTCCTCCGGGGAAAAAGGGGCAAAGGGGCCGGAGATAACCACGGCATCGACTTCGGCAAGTAGGGCCGGAGTCAGGAGTTCTTTGGCGCTGCGAATTGTGAAACCCTGACCGGCGAAGATTTTGCCGAGCTCAGTCAGGGCAAGCGGACCCTCCTGCAGAGGGAGAAATTTCTCGCCATGCGCTTCATCGAAGAGAACAACAGGTCTTTTGTCCGCGGCAGCGGCGGAGCAGGTGATAGCGATCAAGAGAAGGGTGGCCAGGAAAAGCCGCTGAAAAACAGTCATGAGTAGCTCCTTATTTATTACTTATTAAGTCTTTTATCATGCGCTTCTTCAACAGTCTAGAGAAATCTTTATTATGCCCCGTTCGATTTTTTTTGGTGAAACAAAGCTTTTTCTGCTTTGAGCAGGATTTATTCTTGACTTGAATTGTGTGTTTATTTGATATTGAGTTTTACTCCACTTAGAGGTATTTCCCATGAAGCTGACAACTAAAACCCGTTACGGCGTTCGCGCCCTCTTTGATATGGCCTTTCACGCCGGCACCCTGCCGGTGCAGGTCAAGGATATCTCCCGGCGCCAGGATATCTCCCCCCGTTACCTTGAACAGATATTTCAAGTGCTTAAAAAAGCAGGACTTCTCCACAGCAAGCGCGGGCCGCAAGGGGGGTATTCTCTGGCGCGCCTGCCGGCCGAGATCTCCCTTCTCGATATTATTATTGCGACCGAAGGGAGAATCGCTCTCCTCGATTGCTCCGAGGAGGGGGAGGGGAGGAAGAAGAAGGGAGAGTCGACTCCCTGTGAGCGGATGGAACATTGTGTCACGCAGTCTCTTTGGGCCGAGGCCGGCCAACATCTGGAGACTTACTTTGCGTCGGTCACGCTCAAGGATCTCTGTGACAAAGCGCGAGCCCTTGGTATTGAGCGGGAGCTTGATCACCGCTTCATGTATTTTATCTAGGCCATAAAAGAAGTTGATTTTGACAATCCCGCTTGCCCGGAGCTAACATCTTTGCTGCCCGGCAGGTGGCAAAACGCCTCGGCCCCGGCAAAAATGTCGTGACGGTCCTCTGTAATACGGTGAGCATTATCTTTCCACCGGCATCTACGATTGAAAAGCGCTACTACCCTTCCGCCCGAAAATGTACTGTCCCCATAACGAGACGCCTTCATGCCCGACTTTCGCTGGCAAACCTTTGTCCTGATCATCAGTCTCCTCCTCTGCTCCGTTCTCGGCGCTGCCGCGGCTGAGGTCCGCGGCCGGGTCAGCTGGATCTATGATGGTGATACGATCAAGGTCGACGGGGTCGGCAAGGTACGCTTGCTCGGCATCGATACCCCGGAAAGGAAGGCCTCGGAGCGCGACAAAAGCTTCCGGCGCGCCGGAATTGCTCCCAAACAACTGAGGCGCGGGGCGAAACAAGCAACAGACTTTCTGATCCGCACCGCCAAGGGACAGGTCGTTACTCTGACTTTTGACCGGGAGAGGAGGGATCACTATGGTCGTACTCTTGCTTATGTCACGCTCACTGACGGTCGACTGCTCAACCGCGAACTTCTCCGCGAAGGCTTGGCCTGTGTTTATCGTCGTTTCGATTTTCGCATGAAAGACGATTTTATCCGGGTGGAAGCTGCAGCACGGGCCGGCGGTCATGGCCTTTGGTCTCAAGAATAAAATGTTTCTTTATGGGTCATGAACAGGTCAGCAGGGAGGCAAAGGGATGGAAGGGATACGTTACCGCATCGTCTATCGCGGCGAGGTCGGGCTTGGATTTGATTATGAAGAGATCAGGGAAAGCCTCGTTCGTCTTACCAGGTGGGACGCCAGAAAGGTAGAGCAGCTCCTCGCCAGCAGCGACTGTATCATCAAAAGCGATCTCGATGCCGCCACCGCCGAGCGTATGCTCAAGGCCCTGAATAACAGCGGAATTATCTGTCATAAAGAGCTGATTACTGTGACCTCTCCGGCGGGCGCTTTCGCCGCTGCCATGGCACCGATCGCGATTGTCGGTCAAGAGGCCAGCAGCGCTGCTAAAGAGTCGGACAGCAAGTGCCCCAAATGTGGTTTTCTCCGTGAGGGAAACTTAAGCTGCCCAACGTGCGGTCTTGTCTTTGCCAAGTACGCGCAACTACGCACGGCAGCAGAACAGCCGCCGGTTGTTGCCCCCCGGGCTGTCACCTCGCAGGCGGCGGCGTTGCAGCGCCGTTCCATGCGTCGTGACGACCCTCTTGCGCGCCTCGAACAAAGTCACTCCCTCGGCTATTATCTGGGCAAGCTCCTTCTGGTCTTTGTCGGTGCGCAGTTACTGCGCACCCTCTACGCTGCTGATCTTACCCTCCTCATCGTGTTTCTTCTGCCTCTTGGCTTTGTCCTTTATCTTGGCGTTTTAGGGGCAGTGACAGAACGACCCCTTGGCGAGGTTTTTTCTGAACACCTTTCGCTGCTGCCTCTTCCATCCTTTGACCATGAACGCAGCACTGCGGCGTTGCCCTTTGCCACCTACGGACTACTTTTCCTTCATGCCCTTCTTTATCTGGTCTGGCAACTACGCACCCCCGTAGAAATTCTGGAGAAATACTGGTTCTTCCCGCCCCTTGACGGCAGCGGTTTCAACCTTTTTCTCAGCGCCTTTGCCTCCCTCTTTTTGCATAGCAGCGGCTTTGCTTTTCTCATTGGGCTCTTTTTTTTGTGGATCATCGGTGCCACTCTGGAAATGCGTATCGGCAGCGGCCTTTTGGTCGGGACCTATCTCCTTGCCGGCCTCCTCGTCGCCGGGATCGGCGTTGCCGTGCAGCAGCTCCTTCCCGGCACGACTCTGCCAATTCTCGGGGTCGGCGGTGCGCTTGCCGGGCTCCTTGGCGTCTTTGCCCTTTGCAGCCGTCGGCGCACGATGACTTTTCCACTGCCCTTCTTCGGCCTCGAGGCACTTATTGCCGGAAACTCCTGTCAAGTGCGCTGGAGCTCCCTTCTTATCGCCGGTCTCTTCGTCCTTGCCGATGTGGGTGCTCCGGTCGCCGCAATCAGTACCGGTCGCGGCACTCTTGGTCCGGTGATTCTTTTCAGTGGTTTTCTCGTCGGTTTGCTGGGTGCTAATGTGCTTGGACTTGGTGATAAAGCCGGGGATGAGGAGGACGAACCGGTCCCGGGAAGCCAGCTCTTTACGGCCAACGCAACGACATTGCGACAGCGTCTCGCCGCCAATCCCGATAATCCAGATATTCTGCTTCAGTTAGCGCGGGTTGTTACCGCGGAGAAGCTCACGGATGAAGGCCGAGAGCTCTACCGTCGTGCCATTATCGGCCGACTTTCCAGTAAACCGAGAGAGGCCGCGGAGGTCTATCGCGAATTCAATCTGCGTCATCAGGAAGTCTTTGAAGCGAAATTGACCCTGCGTCTGGCCAACATCTATCTCCGCCAAGGGGACACAGCGATGGCGGCGAGCGTCTTCTCCTCGGTGTGTGATGATGAGCGGGCAACAGCTCAGGAGCTGGAAAAAGCTCTTTATCAATATTGCGTGACGATTGCCAAGCTTGGTCAACTCGACGAAGCGCAGATGACACTGCAGCGGCTCGCTGAAACCTTCCCCGCATCGTCCCTGCTGCCGAAGTTGCGGGAGGTGGTTTACGACGCGGCGCAACCGGAGCCGGAGGGAGCTGGAAGTTAGCTCGAAGCTGCGCAGGCGCCTGCGTCTTTTCAGTTTTTGCCCATTGAGATGCCTTCCCCTCTAAAATTTTTTAGGTTAAACTGCTTTCATCGTGTAGGCATGGAGGATCTATGGTGTGGAAGAAGTGGGGCATGAGCAGGATTGGCTCTGGCTTGATCCTGGGCTTGGCATTGGTCTGTATCTGTGGTTGTCAGCGTGAAGAGCCATTAAAAGTCAAATTGAGCGAGCGTACCGTGGTCACTGACAGCAGTCCCGGGACAGAGACGCAGAAGCCCTTGACCGTCAGTGTCGGTTCGATGATCACCCCCCAGGCCGGCTACGGCTACTATCGTCAGTTGATCGACTACCTGTCCGGTTGTCTGGGGCGAAAGATCGATTCGATCGATCCTGGCAACTACGCCGAGACCAACCGCCTCCTGCAAACCGGCGAAGCCGATTTTGCCTTTGTCTGCGGCGGCCCCTATGTCAGTGGTCACGAGCGCTTCGGACTTGAACTTTTGGTCGCGCCGGTCGTTAACGGGAAAACGGTCTACTACTCCTACCTGATCGTGCCGGCGGAGAGCACGACCCGTCATCTCTCCGATTTGCGCGGCAAAAGCTTCGTCTTTACCGATCCCCAGTCGAACTCCGGCAAGCTGGTGCCGACTGCGATGCTGGCCCGTCTCGGCCAGACCCCGGAGCAATTTTTCAGTTCGATCACCTATACCTACGGACACGACCGATCCATTCAAGCGGTGGCGGATAACATTGTCGACGGTGCTGCCGTCGATAGTCTGATCTGGGAATATATTGCCGTCACCCAGCCCGCCTTGACCGCCAAGACCCGGATTATCGAACGGAGCGAGCCCTTCGGCATTCCGCCGGTGGTGACTTCGCCGCACCTCTCCCCGGAATTGCGCAAGGTGTTGCAGCAAGCCTTGCTGACTATTCACGAAGATCCGCACGGGCTCAAGATTCTCAAAGGGATGAATATTGAACGCTTCGTCCTGATCGACGACAGCGCCTACGACGGTATCCGGCGACTGGAAGGCGAATCCGGTCCTCTCCCGACTCCGACGGCAACCAAATGAGGCTGCAACTCAAAATTATTCTCGCCCTTGGCGTCCTCCTGACGCTCGCCGCTACGGCCAGCATTCTGTACATTAAGCTGCACTTTGCCGATCAGTTGCGCGGTGAACTGGAAAAGCGAGGAGTCTCCATCGCGCGCAATCTTGCGCAACATTCTACCGCCAATCTCCTGGCTCGCGATCGGCTCGCTCTGAAGATGATGGCCGTGGCCCAATCTAAGAGCGAAGCCGATATCGTCTACATTTTTTTTGTCGATTCACGCGGATCGACGGTGCTTGCCCATACCTTCGGCGATAGTTTTCCTGATTCACTGCTGGCAGTTAACCCGATTCCCCTCGGGCAGGAATACAGCATCCGTTATCTGGAAGCGGAGGAGGGACCGCTTTACGATATCGCTATGCAGGTTGAAATGGGAGGTTTGGGACAAGTCCGGGTGGGCCTTTCAGTTGCACCGATCAGCGCTTCCGTGAATCAGCTCAGCGGTGGAATTCTCCTGGTGATCGTACTCTTTGGCATGGTCGCATTGCTGTTGAGTTTGCCAATGACGGCAGGGATTACGCGTCCGGTTAAAAGTTTGATGATTGCAGCCGAGGCGGTGGCAAGAGGAGACTTTGAGCGGCAGGTGCCGATAGCTTCCCGTGATGAAATCGGTCAATTGGGAGAATCCTTTAACCGCATGGTCGATCGTCTCAAGGCGTCACATCACGAATTGCGGGAGCGCAATAGCGAATTGGCCGGGGAGGTCTCGCGCCGCCGGGACGCCGAGTCGAAGCTTGCGGAGCAATTGAGTCTGCTCTCCATCCTGCTGGATGAAATTCCCCTTCCGGTCTTCTTCAAGGACGCTGGCGGTATCTACCGCGGATGTAATCGGGCCTTCGAAACATTTGTCGGTATCACCCGCAATGAACTATGTGGTCAGACCGCCGCGACCTTGTTTTCTCCCGAAGAGGCCGCCGTTCACAATAAAGCGGATCGGAATCTTTTTGATCACCCCGGCAGTTGCCGCTACGAATATACTTTCACCAACCGCCAGGGAGTGCGTCGCGAGGTCATCTTTCAGAAGGCCACTTACAATATGACTTCCGGGAAACTGTCAGGAATGGTCGGCATCCTGGTCGACGTGAGCAGTGAGAGGGAGGTCGACCGTCTGCGCAACGACTTTGTTTCGACGATGGCGCACGAATTTCAGACCCCCTTGACCGCCATTCTCGGCTTTTGCGAATTGTTGCTAGGGAGCGAGGATCTTCCCATTGACGATCAGCAAAACTATCTCAATATCATCAGCGAACGGGCCGAGTACCTCTCGCGTCTGGTTGACCGTTCTCTCGATGTCAACCGCATTGACAGAGGCAGCCCCATACCCCTCAATCCCCAACTCTGCTATTCGGATCAATTGCTGCGCCAGATTTTGCAGAGCTATACGGGCAAAGGCAGCGACTATCGCTTTGAACTCCATCTGCCACCGCAGCCACCGCCAATACTGGCAGACGAGGTAAGATTGACCCAGGTTATAGAAAACTTGCTCAGTAATGCCCTCAAGTATTCACCCCGGGGGACACTGATTCGTATGGCGGGGAGCGTTAAGGGCGGGTACTTCATTGTGACGGTCACAGACCAGGGACCGGGATTGACGGATCACCAACGTGCGCAAATCTTCGACAAATTCTACCGGGTTGACAGTTCCAACCATGCGCCATCTGGCACCGGGCTAGGATTGTACATCTCGCGGGCGATTGTCGAAGCCCATGGTGGGAAGCTCGAAGTCGAAGCCGCCCCTGAAGGGGGGAGTTGTTTCATTGTGTCCCTCCCTCTTGCCCCTGCCCGGCATTGAAATTTGCCACATATCGACGTGGTGATCTGACAGATGAAAATATTACAGCAGGCGCGACCGCCAGCCGCCGTCACTTTTTAGTCACTTGAACAAAAATAGGTTAGCGAAAAATCGCTAACCTATTGAAATTTGGTGGAGCTGAGCGGGATCGAACCGCTGGCCTATGCATTGCGAATTCTTAAATCTGTCCATTTCATATCGTTTCATCTCGCACCAACCCCCCTGTAAGTTTTAAATAAAAATGGTTACATTTCAATGCTTTTGCCTTATTATGTGAGGAATAGAAGTTCATCTCTTTCCATCTGTTTTCATCTTAAACCGGCATAGCAGAGCATATACTTCAGCATATACTTCGGCAGAAAAAGGAGTTAGGTGTATGGCCTTCACCGATCCATATGTAAGAACCCTCAAGACGACAAAGCGGATTGAAGACTTTCGAGAGAAAACGGGCGACGGTTTTGGAATCCGCTGCTATGCCACCGGCACAAAGGTCTTTTTCTTTGCCTATCACTTCGACAGCAAGCCACGATATTTGAACTTAGGGAAATATCCCGCATGTTCGCTTGCCGATGCTCGAAAAAAGCATAGGGAGGCGCAGGGGAAACTGGATAAAGGGATTGATCCTCTGGCTGAAAAGGAACAGGCGGAAGCTGACCGTAAAAAGACCCCGACCGTTGCTGAGTTAATCGAAGAATACATGACCAAGCACGCTAAGCCCCATAAGAAGGACTGGAAAAAAGACGAATGCTGCCTCAAAAATGATGTCCTGCCCGCTTGGGGGAATCGTAAGGCTTCAGACATCAAGAAACGGGATGTCATCCTTCTTTTGGAAAGTATTTTAGAGCGGGGCGCGCCCATCCAGTCGAACAGCGTGCTGGCTGTCACTCGCAAGATGTTTAACTTTGCCATAGAAAGAGATATTTTGGAGTACAGCCCTTTTGTTGGGGTCAAACCTCTCGGCCCCAAGGTAGTTCGTAAGCGCTATCTTGCAGAAGACGAGATAAAAACATTATGGGGAAATCTTGCTGTAGCTGGTATGACCGATGAGCTTAGGCGGGCATTGAAATTGATATTGGTAACGGCGCAGAGGCCGGGAGAAGTCATAGGGATGCATCGGCGTGAGGTTAACGGGCACTGGTGGTCGATCCCAGCGGAGCGCGCCAAGAATAATCGTGAGCATCTTGTTTACCTCACGGACAGGGCTATCGAATTAATTGGTGACAAAGACGGCTTTATTTTTGAGTCTCCTCGCGGGGGTAAGCCGATTGATGTTAATGCGCTTGCTAATGCGGTAAGACAGAACTGCCCGACAGATTGTTGCTTTGATCTCAGTTGTTGCCAGAATGAAGAGTGCAAGAAGGTCGGTCGCGAGTGTGCTGAGAAGAATAGGCTGGGAATTGTTTTCTTCCGACCGCATGATCTGCGGCGCACGGCGAATACCCACATGGCTCGGATGAAGGTTCCCCTGGAACACCGCGAGGCGATTTTGAATCATGCGATGGGGACGCTGGATGGGACCTACAATCTTCATGATTATCAGGATGAGAAGAGGCGAGGTCTTGAAAGATTAGGGCGGGAACTTGGAAAAATAATCAGCGGCAAGGAGTCGGGGGAAGTGTTTTCCACCGCGGCCAGTTAAACCTCGCGACACATGTCGGTCAGTTTATAAATTATTTATTGTTTTGTCAAAAAATTCTTGATTTTTATTTTCCTATTAGTTATTGTTGCTCAACTTCGTTTCATAGTGCGCCAAGACTCGGCGGCGGACAGGACTTGAGCGGTTCAAGACCTCATCCAAAGAAGTAGCCGGTCATTCTCTCAAAAAACTGAATACCACGTGAAAGCGGTTCGTCCTTGGCAGGGCGATTTGGGATCATGCAAATAGAACTGGCTACCCTGAGAAATCGGGGTAGCCTTTTTGCGTTTCAGGCCGCAAAGGAGATTATGATGAGTGAGAAAAAGAAAAAGGATGTGGAGATTGTATTGGTGAGTGGAGAGCAATTTTTCACAAAGCGTCAGGTAATTGCAATCACGTCACGGAGTGCTACTAGCCTGCACAGAGACGTAAAAGCACAACGATTTCCTGCGCCTAAGAGCCTGGGCCCACTTCGTATTGGCTGGTTGAAAAGCGATATTAACGAATGGTTAAACAGCCGTCCTTTGGTTTCAACTAAAAAATAATTAAACGGCTATAGATGAGAGATTGCAGGGGGTGCCAGTGAAATGATTATTTGATATAATCATTTCACAATCGATTAAAACATAGCCATATAACATGGCTCAGAACTTTAGGACTTGGTATTACGCGAACCATCGCGGCCAAGTCCTATTTTTTTTTGTCCAGAAAGAAAGGTGAGCAATGAAGAAAATCCTTGAAGAGTGGGAAGAGATTAAAGCCGAGACGGTTGCTGACCTGACCACCAGACTCAAGCCGAACATATCGGAACTCTGCCCGCCAGTGATCCTCGCCCTCGATACTCTCCGCCTCCCACAGGCAGGAATAGCTGCCGTCCTTAAAACGAAGCAGCCGAGGATTTCATTGTTCAGGCAGGGAAAACGGCAAATGACAATAACCGAACAAGAGCGTCTTTGTGACCTTGTTGATGCAATGATTGAAAAAAACGAGCTGGATTTTTCTGCTGCGTTGAAAGCAATTGTGGAACCGGTCGAGTCGGGGGAGATCGCAGGTTGGAAAGAGTGTGTGCGGATCCAAATTGATTATGCCCGTGTTATGAACACCATACAAAGAGCTATCATAAAAAAAAGGAAAGGGTGAAATTATGATGAACATGAATGAGGCTAGCGTGCAGGCTAGCCAGATTCAGGAAGATGAATTTTTCGACGAGACTGTTCCCCACGAGTTCCTAAACTATAAAAAATATATCACAAACCACCCTGAAACTCACGAGATATTGGCTTCTTTCCCTGATCGAAAAGAAGCAGAGAACGAAATTTATGGAAGAATTGAAGAAGAAACTTATAACCCACTTTTGGCGTGTAGCCTTACCACTCAGATTGGCAAGCGACACCCCAGCTGTAAGCCGGCCCGAGATAAATATGCTGTGATCAGGTGGGAAGAGCGGAGTCAAATCAAAGAACAGCGCAAGATTAACCGTGTGAGCGGGGGCAAGGTGGACATACTTGATGACCGTTTGGAAGATGCATATGAAGATTGTCGTCAAGCATTAATATCAGGAAATCGCAACGCCCTTAACTCTTCATTGGTAAAGCTCCAAAGTTCGATTCGACAATACTGGAGCGATTACACCAAGCTTGCCAGAAAATATATTTCTGCTGACTGGAGTCCACCAGAAAATAAAATAACTTTAACCGATTTGCAGAATCGGCCTTTATTGGATTTCGTACTCTCGATTGATGAACTTGTAAATTTGGATTTGCCGGAGCGCGAAAGCATCATTGCCCCTTTTCTCCCAGCACAGTCCTTATCAATGGTATTTGCGCCCCGTGGTCTTGGTAAAAGTTGGTTTTGTATGCAACTCGCTCTAGCCGTGGCTGATGGCCGTAAGTTCTTTGCGTGGGATGTCCCAGCGGCTCGTCGCGTCCTATACATTGACGGAGAGATGCCGCAAAAAACACTCGTGGATCGATTCAGGTCGTTGAGCCATGGCTTGCCAAGCATCCTTGACGTCTTGTCTTCTGAACGTTTGTGGATAGATGATCGGGGACTGAATTTGAATCTGGTCGAAGATCAAGCCCGAGTAAGCGAGCTTTTGGAACAGATGGACTCTGTAGGTCGCCAGCCTGAGTTGATAATTATTGATAACCTGTCCAGTATGACTTCGGGCGGCGATGAAAATAGTAATAGTGAACTAGACAATCTTTTGCAGTTTTTGGTTCGTTTGCGCCATAAAGGATTTGCGATTTTACTTGTTCATCATTCAGGTAAAGGCGGAGATCAGCGCGGAGCATCACGGCGAGAGGATTTACTTGACACCTCGATCAAGTTGAATGCGGTTAAGAACGGAGAGGTATTGAAGGGGGCAAAATTTGAAGTCGAGTTCGTCAAGGTGCGGGGTGAGCGACCGAATCCCGATAAATTAGAGGCTGAGCTAATTACTGGTGAACATGGTTGTCTTGAATGGTCTATCGGCAAAAAAGTCACCCTGTCGCCGCAAGCAAATTTATTGATAGCAATTAGGGATATTTTACCAAAGAATCAAGGAGATCTGGCCATTCATCTTGCCGTTAGCCAAGCTGCCGTTAGCCAGCAAATTAAAAGGGGTCGTGAAAATGGACACATCACGTACGACAAAAAACCTACCTTGACGGATCAGGGTATGGCCTATTGTGAGAAGATTTCTCCGGCAGGGGATCAGTTTTAGCCTTATAATTTACTTTTTATAAGCCCTGATAGTCAGACTTATAAAATAACAAAAATATTATATAAATCGAATGGTTAAAACTATATAAGCCTTATATTTTACCTTGATAGAAAATATTATAAGGCTCGCAATCCTTAGGATTGCGATGCCTTATATTTGAGAACAAAAACCGAATAGCATCACCCAGAACTTTAGAATAGCAGTGCCCGATATTTTTATCAGGTGCTGCTTTTCTATTGATTCAGCAAGGAGGAAACAACCCATGGCGTTTGTGAAAGGAAAGTCAGGCAATCCCTCAGGAAGACCGGCCGGAGCCGGCAGAGTCGCCAAACTTCGAGCAATGCTCGAACCAGAAGCACCCGCGTTGATTCAGGCGGCGATCACGGCGGCCAAGGGTGGCGATATGATCGCGATGCGCCTATGTCTTGATCGCTGCGTACCGGTACTGAAGGCCGTCACTGAGGCTGCACCATTGTCGGTGGACTTAAGCGGAACCGCCGTCCAACAAAGTCAGGCAATATTGACGGCTGTTTCTGATGGAGTGTTGTCCATAGAGGAGGCCACCCAACTTCTCGCGGGAATCGCTTCAAGCATGAAAATTCTCGAAATTTCGGAAATGGAAAAACGACTTGAGGCGCTGGAAGAGGCCGCCGGTCAAGGAGGCAGGTAATGAATCGCTCAAGGTTGACTCGTCTGGAAGAGAAGATGACGCCCATCCCGCCTCGTCACTATCTTGACCCTACCACCGGCTGGCACGTCATCGGCGGAGGAAAAGGATCGGTCGGAGTGCTTTATGCGCCGCCGATTCTCAGTAAAGAGGAGTGGCTGGCCGCAGGAAATAAGATCGCGGAGGCTTCGGAGGATCAATTCTGACGCCTTTAATCACTCGCGGAGATAGAAACCCTAACCCCCAAAGGAGCTTGATCATGAAAAAGAATGTTTTATCAACAAACGGAGCGCAAAGCATGACGCCGAGTAACCAGCCCGACAAGGCCAACGATCTGACCGGAGCGCGGAAGGAGATCGAGAAGCGCAAGAAGGACAACGTCGCCAGCCTTGGAAATTCCAACGGCTCAACCGGTGGCAACATCACGAAAGGAGGAAACTGATGATTACCGCCGCCCTCAAAAAATATCATCCGTCTCTTGTATCAATGAATCATGACATTAATGCAGATCTTGCCGACTTTCATTCTGCCGTCCTCCTCGCCGTAAAGCAGTACGAGAAAGTCATCGAGGAAGCCGGAAAAGTATCTGACGACCTAAAGCCAGAGGTGAGAAGGAAGCGTCAACAAGAGATCGTCGCCAAAGCCTCTGATCAACTCCAATCAGAAGTTGATAAGGCTGCACAGCCGTACAAGGTTGCAACCGGCGAAATCCGGCAAGAGATCGAAAACGCTAGTCGCCCAGGTATTCATAAAACCGAGACAAGCGAACTGATCGCCCTTATGAAGGCACAAGAGATCCGGCGCGTGATGTCCAGCATGAGCACCGCTGAAGCGGGGCAGCTCTTACGAGCTTCCGTGGCTGTAGGTGATCCGACCATACTTCACGCTCTGGAAGGTTTCATTGTACCGCTCGTATCGGCTCCGGTTATGGAATTGGCGCAACAGACTTATAAGGAAACGGCCATGCCGGATCGGCTTCAAGCTCTGGCGTTGTCCGAGGAGTACGCCGGAAGCGTTGGCACAACGCAACGATTCGTTGAATCAGCTGCGCGGGCGATTGCTGAAAAAGCTGGTCTTGGTGAGGTCTACGCTGGGCGAGGAGAAGGGAAGAGAAGCGAAGTGTTAAATCTGAGTGATGCCGAAAAGGCCGAGTTTATTGGAGAGAACGGCCTTTCTCTCTTTAAAGAATTGATCAAATAGCGATGCTCGCCAGTGTGGCGGCCCTCCGATCACGGCGTTTATGAGTGAAGGACGTTCGTGATCGGAGTTTATTGTTTCACTATTTAATCAATCGGGAAATCAAGGCTGCATGTCGAGAGGGTTGGCTAACACCCTCTATCCAATCTACCAGAAATGCAGTGTCAGCACCCACCTTACGATAGGCTAACACCCCCCGCTCAATGGCCTCGTCACTGAGGTAAGTGGGGAGGAGCCCGTCATCCTCGATCATTTCGATATCTTTTCTAATGGCTCGATCTTCCAGTCCCATTTTATCAAAATCCGGCGAATCCCAAAATTTATTTGGCCCTTTCACTCCTATCATGGTGGCTTCACGCGTTTCATCATGGTGCCAAACACATAGACCATCATAAATTTCGTCACCAACTAAAACCACCACTTCGGTATCACCCCACTGAGCCAGATGGTTTACTAGGTCTCTGATCAATTCAGAAGTATTCATTTTCTTCCTCCTGTTCTATCTATCTTTTCAAATTATAAGGCATTTTATCAAAACAGGAACGCAATAACTGGTATATCCCCCAGAAGAGAAAAGCATTCTATACAATTACTTGCATCCAATATCGTCCGTTATTTTCGCAGCTCTCCCAATTGACATGATAACTACCTTTTAATTTGGCAACTTGATCCTTGCGACCGGTCGGCTTAAAGATTTCCCCTTCGATGGGGCGACCATCGCGGAAATGAGCATAGATCCCGTCAATTGAACCGCTTTGGTAAAAAAGGGGATGATTCACATGAATGACAAATATGCCACCGTCGAAACCGTTCTGTGTCAGTTGCTCCAAAAATTGCAAATCTTGGCAGGCCTTAAACATCTGCTCTGGGTGTTGCCCCTGACGAGGACATTTCAGTTCGATAGCGTAGTTTTTATCGGACTCAGGGTAACTGACAACAATATCGATTTCTTTTTTTACCAGACCACGAGCTTTCTTGAAAAAGTGGCAGGCGGGGCGTTCAAATTGAACTTTTGCACCGCATGGCAGATGTGATCTAAGCCAATATCCTAACTCATGCTGCAAAGCAGCTTCATTGTATGTTTTATGTTCCAGTTCCGGTGACTCTCGGAAGAAGGACTCAATACAAGTTATTATGTGTTCCAAAGCCGCCTCTTAATAGAGAAATTGGATAACTACGGCTTTGGATACCACTCTGATTTTGTATTGTCAATCAACGATAATTCAATTTTGGTTACATAGAGATATGCAACCCATAGTTGTAATCTTCCGGCAAGGATGGTGCGCTATGGCTGACATGTTAACCTCTTTTGAACTTGGTCTGAAAATCAAGCAACGGCGTCACCTTGCGGGACTTTCTCAGGAGAAATTGGCCGAGATAGTGGGAGTCACTTTCCAGCAGATTCAAAAATATGAGAACGGGCAGACAACGCTCAATGTTCTTAAGCTCCAGCGGATAGCTCGCGCCCTCAATTATCCTGTCAAAGATTTTTTCGAGGATCATCCTGACGATAGCCCTCGGCTTACTGTTCAAGAAAGTGAGTTGTTGCAGGCGTTCAGAAAAATCAAAAATATGGAGTTGCGAGGGGCAGTTCTTTCTGTTGTCAGCAACATCAACAGAAAAGTTAGATAATTAATTCGATCGTCAAAAGTTCAGGATATAGGTGGCTTACGGTTTTTTCCGTGGGCCATTTTTTATAGCTTCTGGCGTTTACCTGGGTTCCTTCTGTTTCATTCGGATTTATAATTCCCTTGAAGTTTAAGTCTACGCAAAAGGACGGATATGAACGTGGAGAAATTTATCAGCTATTGCAGGGTGTCGACAACGCGGCAGGGCGCAAGTGGTCTTGGGCTGGAGGCGCAGCAGAAGGCAATCTCTGACTACCTTCAAGCCGGAGAAAGGGAGTTGTTGGCGGAGTTTGTTGAGGTGGAGAGTGGCAAGAAAAATGATCGCCCCAAACTTTTAGAGGCTTTGTCTCGTTGCCGAAGCACTGGTGCGACCTTGATCATCGCCAAACTGGATCGCCTCGCCCGTAATGTTGCTTTCATCTCGCGATTAATGGATTCCGGTGTTAATTTTGTTGCCGTAGATTTCCCGCAGGCGAATCGTCTGACAGTACATATTTTAGCAGCCGTGGCCGAGTATGAAGGTAAGATGATCAGCGAACGGGTCAAGGTTGCTCTTGCTGCAGCAAAGGCGCGAGGCGTTAGGTTGGGAACGCCAGAGAATTTGACGCGAGCGGCACAGGTGAAAGGTGCAAAAGCGGGAACTCTTGCTAAGGTAATGCGGGCGGATGCTTTCGCTTTGGAATTGATTCCGATGATTGAAGGGTATCTACAGCAGGGATTGAATCTCTCTCAAATCGCCGCAAGCCTAAATTCTGCACATATCCTTAGCGCTAGAGGGCAGGCTGGTAAGTGGACTGCTCAGGCAATAAAAAATACCCTTGGGAGGACAGCATGAATAAAATATCAATAAAGAAGCACAGGATTGTCGCCGCACCGCTGACTGGTATCGGCTGGGTTGCCGTTCAGGTGTGGCATGATGACGCCGGCGAGTATAGGCATGTCGCTACATATAGAAGCAAGGATGAGGCGGTGTCTTTCATAGGCAGCAAAGACACATTAGAGTGACCCACCCACGATAAAATGGTATATTTTATTGTATCGTGAAACCCCTTAAAGTTAAAGGAAGTTTATTAATATGATTTTTAGCATTGAAAAAGCGATTGAACTTATAAAAAATAGCGGGGGCAAACAGACTGAGCATCCAGAATTCATGGCTATCGCTTCACATTGGCTTCAATCGCCGGAGTGTGTCCCTACTTGGGGGAATCATGAATTGAAAAACAAATGGTTAAATGTTTTATTGGCAGGGTTTTCCCTTCGGACCCAAGATGAGCTTATAAAATTAATATCCAATTCATATAGTTTTCCGTTCCCTCCATGTGAAAACCCCAAGTTTAGATTTATTGATTTATTTGCTGGAATTGGGGGGTTTCGAATATCTTTACAGGATTTGGGGGGAAAATGCGTTTTTACAAGTGAGTGGGACAAAAACGCAAAACAGACATATTTTTCTAATTATGGTGAGATGCCATTTGGTGACATTCGTCAATTTACAGACCCAATAACTATTACTGATGAAACATTAGACCAACTTATTCCCGATTTTGATATTTTAGCCGCTGGATTTCCTTGTCAGCCATTTAGTCTTGCGGGTGTATCAGCAAGGCAGTCGCTTGGAATTAACCATGGTTTTTCGTGTGAAACACAAGGGACCTTGTTTTTTGATATTGTCAGAATCGCAAAAGTGAAACAGCCCAAGATATTACTGTTGGAAAATGTCAAAAACCTGAAAAGTCATGACGGAGGGAATACATTTCAAACAATCAAAAAAACTATTGAGGATGATCTCGGTTACTCATTTTCGCATAAAATTATAAATGCTAATACGGTAGTACCTCAAAATCGACAACGCTGTTTCATGGTTTGTCTTAAAAATAGGGATACGGATTTTGTTTTTCCAACATTTGAGGGGGATCCATTACCCCTTGAGTCGATATTAGAAGAATCTCCCCCTGAAATTTATACAATTTCAGACAAACTCTGGGCAGGTCATATTTCTCGCACTAAACGCAATATGGATAGAGGCACAGGTTTTTCGGCCTTTGAGGCAGATTTGAAGAAGCCGTCAAATACAATTGTTGCGAGATATGGCAAGGATGGTAAGGAATGTTTAATCCCTCAGGATGGAAGAAATCCTCGTATGTTGACACCGAGGGAGTGTGCGCGCCTCCAAGGGTTTCCTGAAGAATTTCTAATCCCTCAAGGAAAAACAATGGCGTACAAGCAATTCGGTAACTCCGTACCTGTACCAGTAGTCAGAAAAATAGCTAAAGAAATACGCGACCGTTATCTTTCATAGCTACAATATATAGATTGTAAAAGTTATGACCGATGTTATGACACCCACACAACGCAGTAATTGCATGTCAAAAATTAAAAACAAAAATACAAAACCTGAATTGAAGTTAAGAAAAGCTCTCTGGAATGAGGGAATTAGATACAGAATCAACACGAAATTGACCGGCAAGCCGGATATAGTATTTACTTCAAAGAAGATTGCGATTTTTGTGGACGGTTGTTTTTGGCATTGTTGCCCAATTCACGGCACATCACCAAAATCAAATGTTCCCTTTTGGGGTTCAAAACTTCAAAAAAATATTGAACGTGACGCGAAAGTTAATCAGCTACTAAAAGAATCAGGTTGGAATGTTTATAGAATTTGGGAACACAAAATTGATTCGGATATTGTTGGTGTTATTTCCAGTATCAAGACACTTTTGGCGTCAAGTGGCAATCACCTCTCATGATTTTGTAGAGCGAAATTGGTAGAGCCAGTCTTTCATTTGTTCTGGCGTGCGTTCTAGCCACCCCTTTTTTTTTGTTAGGTTGTATAGCCAGAACTCAGTACAGTCTTCTCTGTATAGAACAACACGAGCCTCAACACCGAGTATTTTTGCTATTGATGTAATAACTTTATATTGAGCATCTCTGTTAAACCTATCAACTATCGCATTGAGGTAATTTGTGGTTACGGCAATCCCACTTTCAACCATAGTGATCTCATTCACAGATAACGGTACAACCTCACCATTAATAAATTTGTATTCTATGCAGTCTATATCTTGCATATATAGTTCTCTTCCTTGTTCACGATGCCACTTCAAATAATTTTCGGACCTATCTACATGGCCCTTGTCTGAACGCTGTACAGATTTGCTTCCCTGATCGTTTATAATCTTTTCCAGTGGCATAATATATCTCCTTTCCAGTAGTTAACTACGCACCATAAATTCTGAGAATATCCGTAAAAGAAATTTCCAATCCCCTCAATGCTAAACGCTCATGACGTGCTTCAAAGAGGTGGCGCAGAAGCACAGCTTTTGCCGTTGGTTGTCCATGGTGAAGTGTCCTATGGCAAACTGGGCATAAAGCTACAATGTTATCCGCAACATCTAATCCGTTAACAAACTCATTTTGCGAGGAAATGGGGATAAGGTGATGCCCTTCTACAAATGGGTTGCCTGTGGCTGCACTTATAAAGGTCCGATGAGAGTTGTCTATTTCACAGCAATAGTGAGCCGCCCTTGCAGCTGATAGCCCTAATCTTGGGTCGCGTGGGTATGTCATTCCTGTCCTGCTTACAGGAATGCTGGCCGCGACTGCTCCTATCTGGTTTTGATAAAAATCATCTTCATCATCAATATTGACCCCAGCACGGAAATTTAGAGCCGATGCTGACATTGCCGTTGAAAATAGATTGTTCCAATCTGCCGTTGACATAAATCCAACATGCGGACAAGCCTCTCCCCGACGTGAAAAAATAAACCAAATATCGGTAGCTGTGGGGTAGAACTGGCTAGAGCGAGAGAAATAAAGCCGTAATTCATTCCCCTGGCGCTTTGGGTATACTACGACAATCTGATTTGTGGAGGTGTGCCCCGAAGGTGCGTGAACTACCATAGTCCAGTCTTCTGGTTTACCGTCTGGCGCGGCCCCACCTCGACGGGTAAATCCACTTAACGGGTAACGGCCTTCCAGGACAGCTTTTTCATCAGAGTCTACGGTTACACTCTTATCTCCCGTAGCCTCGCGATCGGTTACTACCGAATATGCTCCTCGCTCAGCACCAAAATATCCACACATGTACCTGTCAAACATTGGCATAAAGCACCTCTCCCAGAAAGAATTATTGTCCCGAATCAACCGGTGTATAGCGGGACAGTGACACATGTATGGTTAGCTGTCAACCCGAAAAAACATATATATTTACCCCGTAAGTGACGGGGTAGAAAATTTTGACGTTAATTCGGGATTTTAAATCTTGTGCTCAAACTTCTCGGGAATCTTGGTGAGCCTTTGGATTGTGGCAGTGGAATAGTATTTGTTTCAGAGATGAGAAATGGCGAGAGTATATATTTTAGCATATACTTTTTTAAAAAAAGAAAATGGGTTAACCGAATAATCGGCTAACCCATTGGTTTCTTTGGTGGAGCTGAGCGGGATCGAACCGCTGGCCTATGCATTGCGAACGCATCGCTCTCCCAACTGAGCTACAGCCCCAAACGGGAGTTAAGCTACACAAAGTGCTTTCCCCTGTCAACCGAAAGAGAAGGATGATTGACTCTTTTCTCACCATCTGCTACAAATTTTTCACTTAAAATCGTACGGTGCCCGTTCGCTCGGGAGAATAGGGAAGAGGGTGCAACCCCCTCGCTGCCCCGCAACTGTAAGCGGTGACGAAAGCCGAAGTTAAGCCACTGTTCGCAAGGACGGGAAGGCGCGGCAATTAGGACGATCCGCAAGTCAGGAGACCTGCCGTAACGACGCTTTTACGAACCCTGCTCGGGATGGGGTGCGCCGCTTTCTTGACGCCCCCCGACCGTGCCTCGTGTCGGGGTTTTTTGTTGCAGCAGAGCGGCGTGGTGCCAGGAAGAGATGGTCGGATGCAACAGAGACGACTGCAGGTTTATACCGGGGCGGGGAAGGGGAAGACGACGGCTGCGGCCGGTCTCGCCGCCCGCGCCCTCGGTCATGGTTGGCGCGTCCTTTGGGTGCGACTGCTCAAGCCCGCCGCCCTGCAGGCCGGTGAAGTGACCAGTCTCAGCCGCTTTCCCGGTTTTGAACTCCTTGATGCCGGGATCGGGGTAATCGCCGGCTCAGCTTCTGTCGAGGAAGTGGCGGCCAGTGTGCAGCGGGTCTTTGCCGCCGCCAGGGTGCGGATTGCGAGTGGCGATCTCGATCTGGTGGTCTTTGATGAAATCAATGGGGCGGTACGGCGTAACGCCTTGCCCCTTGCCGAACTCCTTGACCTCCTCGATCAGCGGCCGCCGGCCTTGGAGATCGTCCTCACCGGGCGCGATGCGCATCCGCAAGTTCTCCTTCGCGCCGATCTGGTGACAGAGATGATGGCGATCAAACATCCATTGGCGCAGGGGATTGCAGCCCGGCAAGGAATCGAATACTGACGATGGCGGAACTGATTCTGATCACCGGCGGCACCCGCTCCGGCAAGAGTGCCTTTGCCCAGCGCTGCGCCGAAGCCCATGCCGGCCCCCTCCTCTACGTCGCTACGGCGATGATCGCCGATAGCGAGATGGCTGACCGCATTGCCCTCCATCAACAGGCGCGGGGGGGGCGCTGGAATCTCCTCGAAGAGCCGTGTGATCTCTGTGGCCGTTTACCGATGGCTGCGACAGGGCAGGGGGCAATTCTCCTCGATTGCGTGACTTTGTGGATCACCAACCTCCTCTTTGCCCATAATGAAGAACCGTCCGCTGTCCTCGCTGAAGTCCGGCGCTTTATCGCTTGTCTTGCCACCATCGACGGCCCGGTTTATCTCGTCAGCAATGAAGTCGGCGGCGGCATCGTCCCGGAGAATCGCCTTGCCCGGCTCTTCCGTGATCTCGCCGGTGAAGTTAATCAAGAGCTGGCAGTTGCGGCAAGCAGCGCCTGGTTGGTCGTGGCCGGCCTGCCGCTGCGTCTGAAGTAATTATTCCCCTTTTAAGGATCTGATCGATGAATCCCCATTCCCTGCAAGCTGTCCTCAATACCATCAAGCCGGTCGATAAAACAATGATCGCCGAAGTGCAGGCCCGCCTCAACAGTCAGGCCAAACCGAAAGGTTCTCTTGGCCGCCTCGAAGAGTTTGCCCGCCGTTTTGTTGCCATCACCGGGCGGGAAGATATCCGCAAGAAAGTCGTCTTTACCTTTGCCGGCGATCACGGCATTACCGAAGAGGGGGTCAGTGCCTTCCCCAAAGAGGTGACGCCGCAGATGGTTCTCAACTTTGTCAGTGGCGGCGCAGCGATTAACGCTTTGGCCAACCATGCCGGCGCCGAGGTGATCGTTGTCGATATGGGGGTTGACTACGACTTCGCGCCGATTGCCGGACTCCTCAACAAGAAGATCGCTAAAGGGACAGCCAACTTTTCCAAAGGGCCCGCGATGAGTCGCAAGGAGGCGATTGCGGCCCTGGAGGCGGGGATTGAACTCGCTTTTTCCAGCCGTGATGCCGGTATTGATCTCCTCGGTACCGGAGACATGGGGATCGGTAATACCACCCCGTCGGCGGCGATTGCCGCGCTCTTCACCGGGCGCTCGGTGGAGCAGGTGACCTTTCGCGGTACCGGCATCGACGACCCGACCCTTGCCCACAAGATCGCGGTGATCAAGGCGGGGATCGCCCTTAATCAACCGGACAAAGACGATCCTGTCGATGTTCTCGCCAAGGTTGGCGGTTTTGAAATTGGCGGTATCGCCGGCCTGATCCTCGGTGCCGCCGCGACCGGGATTCCGATCGTGGTCGATGGTTTCATCTCCACCGCCGGCGCCATCATCGCTTCAGAACTCCATCCCCACGTCAAGGATTACATCTTCTGCGCCCATCAGTCGGTGGAGATCGGCCATCGTCACATGCTGGAGATGCTCGGACAGAAGCCGATGCTCGATCTGGAGATGCGTCTCGGCGAAGGGACCGGTGCGGTCCTGGCGATGACCTTGATCGAAGCGTCGCTGCGCGGACTGCGGGAAATTCGCACCTTTGAAGAGGTCGGCGTGAGCAAGGCCAGCAAATAATGAAGGGAATACTCGGCGAGCTGCGCCAAGCCCTGCTCTTTCTCACTGTCCTGCCGCTGCCGGCGTCAGCGGGGAGTGCGCAGCAACTCGGGAGGTCGATGGCTTACTTCCCCCTGGTAGGACTCGGGCTTGGTCTCCTCCTGGCGGGCGCTCACCAAGTGTTGCTGATCTTCTTCCCGCCCTCCGTCGGCGCCCTCCTTGTTCTGCTGTTGCTGATCTATGCCACCGGCGCTCTTCATCTTGACGGCGTCGCCGATACTGCCGACGGGATGTACGGCATCCGTGACCGCGCCAGCCGGCTGCGGATCATGAAGGACAGCCGGGTCGGGGCGATGGGGGTGGTGGCCCTGCTTTGCCTCTTCCTGCTGAAGGTCATGACCCTGAGCGTTATTCCGTCCGCAATGCGCTGGCAGGTGCTGATCGCGCTGCCGGTTGTCGGCCGCTGGATGATGGTGGCGCTGGCGGTCCTCGCCCCTTATGCCCGCAGCGAAGGCGGAACCGGCAGCGTCTTTGTCGAAGGGGTGGGTCGCCGCGAACTCGTGCTCGCAACGCTGATCCTCGCCGCCGTCCTGCTTGGTTTCTTCCGGCTCTGGGGGTTGACTCTTCTCGCCGCCCTTTGTCTAGCGGTCTTCCTTCTGGAGCGCTACTTCAAGGCGCGCTTGGGGGGAGTGACCGGCGATATTCTCGGAGCGGTCTGCGAATGGAGTGAGGCGGTCTTTCTCCTCCTGTGTTCGTCCGCATATTTTCACCGCTAACAGGAGGAGATTGCATGCAAAGGACCCGTATCTATCTGATTCGCCATGGGCAGGTGGCCGGTTATGAAGAGAAGCGTTACAACGGCCATGCCGATGTCCCCTTGACACCGGAAGGAGAGGCGCAATTCGGCTTGCTGCAGTTGCGCTTGAAGAAGAAGGAGATCAGTGCGGTCTACAGCAGCGATCTGAGTCGCTGTCTGAACGGCGCCCGCCTTCTCGCCGCCAGTCATGATCTGGAGGTGCAGAGCGATGCGCAGCTGCGTGAGCTCGATATCGGTAACTGGGAAGGGAAGACCTGGGCGGAGCTGCAGGCGCTCTATCCTCAAGAGTGGCAGGCGCGCCTTGATGATATTGTCAACTATCGGGTACCGCAGGGGGAGAGTCTTAATGATCTGGCGGATCGTGTCCGGCCGATGATGGCCCGTATTGCCGCCGCTCATCGTGGCGAAGAGGTGCTGGTTGTCGCTCATGGCGGCACCAATCGGGTTATTATTCTCGACGCCATCGGCGCCCCGCTGTCCTGTCTCTTTGCCATCGAGCAGAGCTATGGCTGTCTCAATATCATTGATTACTACGCAGATGGTAATGCTGTCGTACATCTGTTGAACGGCTGAGCCATGCAGACTTTCGTCATCGCCGCCCCGGCTTCGGGGAGTGGCAAGACCACCATCACCCTTGCTCTCCTTGCGGCGTTGCGTCGGCGCGGTCTGGAGGTAGCGCCCTTCAAGGTCGGGCCGGACTTCATCGACCCCGGCCATCATGCTGCCGCCAATGGCCGGGTTTCCCGTAATCTTGATTCCTGGATGTGCGGCGAAGACGGAGTGCAGCGCAGCTTTGCCCTGGGATGTGCCGACGCTGAGGTGGCGGTGGTTGAAGGGGTGATGGGGCTCTTTGATGGTGCTGATGGAGGAAGTGAGGCCGGGAGTACTGCTGCCGTTGCCAAGCTCCTCAGCGCTCCGGTCATTCTGGTAATCGATGCCAAGGGACAGGCGCGCAGTGTGGCCGCTCTGATCAAAGGGTTTGCGGAGTTCGATCCCGCTTTGACTGTCGCCGGCATCATTCTCAATCGGGTCGCCAGCCCGCGCCACGCTGAACTCCTTCGTGCGGCCCATGCCTCGGTTGCCGGCCTGCCCCCGCTGCTGGGGGTGTTGCCGCGTGAGCCGCAGATCGCCCTTCCGGAACGCTATCTCGGTCTGGTGACGGCGGAAGCAGCGCCGGAGAATGTCGTCTTTTATGAGCGTCTGGCCGAATGGTTTGAGGCAGGCGTCGATGTTGACGGGCTGCTTGCACTCCCCCCTTTGGCAAAGAGGGGAAGGGGGAGATTTAATCTGAACGAAATCCCCCTCGCTCCCCCTTTGCCAAAGGGGGAAGACAGAGTACGCATTGCCGTGGCGCGCGATGAAGCCTTCTCTTTCTGCTATCCGGAAAATCTTGAACTGCTGGAGGCAGCCGGTGCCGAGATCGAATTTTTCTCGCCGCTGCGCAATCATCATCTGCCGGTCGGGATCAGCGGTCTCTATCTCCCCGGCGGTTACCCGGAACTTTATGCCCCCCAACTCGCCGCCAATCTTTCCCTCCTCCAGGCGATTCGCGCCGCTGCCAGCGCCGGTATGCCGATTTATGCTGAGTGCGGCGGCCTGATCTATCTTAGCGGCGGGGTGGCTGGCGCCGCTTCCGACCACTTCCAGCCCTTTGTCGCTCTCTTCCCGGCCTGGGCGCGGATGTTGCCGCAACGCAAAGCCCTCGGTTATCGACAGGTCACCTTCCGTTTCGATACCATTCTTGGACCGACGGGGACGGTCGTCCGCGGTCATGAGTTCCATTACTCGGAGGTAGTGATCGCTGCAGAAGTGCCGCGCTCCTACGCGCTCAGCCGCGCCGATGGACAGATTCTGGAGGACGATGGCTATGTCCTCAATAACGTTCTGGCCTCTTATGTCCACCTCCACTTCGCCAGTCATCCAACGCTCGCCGGTAACCTGGTTGAGAGCTGCCGGCGCTGGAACGGCCCTTGAGACCGGTTACGGCCCGGTTCGCAGCGCCAGGAGGAGGCCGGTTCGGCCGTTCCTTTGTCTTTGCCGGACTGATCAAAGTTCTACGTGCCGACGCTCTGGCTGAGGTTGCTCCGGCCTTTGCCGAACTGGAGGCGGCCGTCGCTGCCGGCTGTCATGCGGCCGGTTTTGTTGCCTATGAAGCGGCGCACGCTTTCAATCCCGATCTCCCGATCGGCGCCCCTCCGCAAACTCCCCTCCTGTGGTTTGCCATCTTTGCAGAGCGCCGGGAAGAGCTGGGGACGTCCCCCGTCTCCCCGCTCCGATTGCCTTTGGTGCCGCGCACAACAATCCCTGATGCCGCCGGCTATGAAGCGGCGATCACAGCAATCCACGCCGCCATTGTTCGCGGCGAGACTTATCAGGTCAACTACACCCTGCGCCAGCGCTTTCCTGTCCCGAACGATAGTGCGGCTCTCTTCTCTGCCCTTTGTCAGACCCAGCAAGCGCCCTTTTGTGCCCACATCGAGACCGGCGAACTAACTGTCGTTTCGGCTTCGCCCGAACTTTTCTTTGCCCGTCAGAAGGAGAAGATCGTCATGCGGCCGATGAAGGGGACGGCCCGCCGCGCTGCCGAGAGCTCGGCTGATTGCGCGGTCCGGAGCGCGTTAGCCGCCAGTCCCAAGGAACGCGCCGAGAATCTGATGATTGTCGATCTGGTGCGCAACGATTTGTCGCGTCTCGCCATCATCGGTTCGGTGCAGGTCGAGAGTCTCTTCGATGTCGAGACCTATCCGACCGTTCATCAGCTCACCTCGACTGTGAGTGCGCAGCTGGCGCCATCGACCACGACCTTTCAGATCTTTTCCGCCCTCTTCCCCTGCGGTTCAGTGACCGGCGCGCCGAAGCGTCGCACAATGGAGATCATCCGCGACCTGGAAGTCGCACCGCGTGGTCTTTATTGCGGTGCCATCGGTTTTGTCTCCCCCGGAGAAAGTGTCTTCAGTGTCGCCATTCGCACGGTGGTGATTGATCATGCGACCGGGGAGGCGGAACTCGGTATCGGCAGCGGCGTCACCTCGGATTCGTCGTGCGCCGCCGAATACGCCGAATCCTTTGCCAAGAGCCGATTTCTCGACATGGACCCCACCCCCTTTGCATTGATCGAGGGCCTGCGCCGCCAGGAGAAGGGGGGCTATTTTTTGCTGGAGCGCCACCTACAGCGCCTCGCTGCTTCGGCGGAATATTTCGCTTTTCCCTGGAATCGTGCCGCCATTCTGACGGAGTTGCAGCAGTGTGATGCCGAGCTCAAGGGGGCACACAAAGTCCGACTCCTCCTCGACAAAGACGGGACAGTGACGCTGCGCGCCGAGCCCCTCCTTCCTGCGTCCCGTCGCTTCCCCCTGACGATGCTCCTGTCGCCACAGCGGGTGCAGCGCGATGATCCCTTTCTTTTTCATAAGACGACCCGCCGCGATCTCTACAACGTCGAGCGGGCCCGTTTTCCCGGCGTGGATGAAGTTCTCTTCTGCAATGAGGCCGGGGAGGTGACAGAAGGGAGCATTCACAACCTTGTTCTGCGCCGCGGCGGGCGACTGCTGACGCCGGCGCTGGTTTGCGGTCTGCTGCCGGGGACGTTGCGGGGGGAACTGCTGGAACGGGGGATTTTGAGCGAAGCGGTGATCACGGTCGGGGATTTGCGGGCGGCAGAAGGACTGTGGCTGATCAATGCCGTGCGCGGCTGGCGGCGGGCCGTGCTGGTCGAAGAGTAAAGAAAACGGGCGCCTCCTGAGGGAAACACCCGCTTCTTGTTTGTTGGGTTGTGCCGGAGCCCGCTCCTGCAGAATAATCAGCGGGATTGGCCGAAGAGGGCTTTGAGATCTTCAGTGACGATCTGAGCGTGTCCATGTGTCGACGATGCATTGGCCAGATAGATATCCCGGATCTTCGGATCGCTTATTTGGGCAGCGGTTTCGCGCAACGACTTTTCCAACGCTTCTTCCTGATCGATCGCCAGTTCGAGAGCGCGTTGCTCGTCGAAGTTGCCGAGGATGATCTTCTGCAGGGCCTTCCACCAATCCGATTCGGTATCCGGAGGGGCTGCCATCAGTTCGTCAAAGGGGGGGAGGTCCTTTCCGGAATAGACGTCGTAAAACATCCGCGCATGGTGCAATTCATCTTTGGCGAGGATTTCAAAGGTACGGCAGGCGCTTTCATCACTCATCTTGGTGGCGCCGTACTTGTAAAAGTCCATCGCTGCCTTTTCGGTCATGATCGCTGCCTTCAAGGCCTCTAATTCGTTGTAAATTTCCGACATTACATTAACCTCCTCAAACGGATGACTCATTGCGGCGGAATTTTAGCACAGCGCCGGAAATTTTCATCTCTTTTTTCACAGAAAGCGTTCTTTTTCTCCGGAAGTTCAGGAGATTTTCGTCTTAACTGCGAATCTGCCCGTTGCCAAAGACAATAAACTTACGGGTCGTCAGGTCTTCCAGCCCCATCGGCCCAAAGGAGTGGAGCTTGGTGGTGGAGATGCCGATCTCGGCGCCGAGACCGAGTTGATTGCCATCGGCAAAGCGGGTCGAGGCGTTGATCATGACCGTACTGGAGTTGACTTCGCGGATAAAACGCTGCGAGTTGCTGTAGTCACTGGTGATAATCGCTTCAGTATGCAGCGACGTGTAGATACTGATGTGGTCGAGGGCCGCGTCAAGATCCTTGACGACTTTGATTGCCAGAATCAAATCAAGGTACTCCGCCGCCCAATCTTCCGCCGTCGCGGTTTTGGCTTCGGGAACCAGGGAGCAGACGAGCGGGCAGCCGCGGATTTCGACGCCGGCCGTGCCTAAGGCCGCGGCGATGCGCGGGATAAAATCCTGAGCAATATCCTGATGCACGAGGAGGGTCTCCATCGAGTTGCAGACGCCGGGACGCTGGACTTTGGCGTTTAAAGCAATCTCCTCGGCCATGGCAAAGTCTGCGCTGGCATCGACAAAGACGTGGCAGACTCCCTTGTAATGTTTGATGACGGGGATACGGGAATGCTCGGCGACAAAGCGGATCAGGCTCTCGCCGCCGCGCGGGATGATCAGGTCAATCTCTTCATCGCGCTTGAGCAGTTCGAGGATGGCTTCCCGGTCGGTGGTCGTCACCACTTGCAATGCTGCCGCCGGCAGATGTAACTCAGCCAGCACCCCCTGTAGCAGGGCGCCGATGGCGCGATTGGAATGGATCGCTTCCGAACCGCCGCGCAGGATGACGGCATTGCCGCTCTTCAGGCAGAGGGCGGCGGCATCGGCGGTGACGTTGGGCCGGGATTCGTAGACGATGCCGATAACGCCCAAGGGGATGCGCATCCGCCCGACCTGCAGTCCGTTCGGGCGCCGCCACATGCCGGTGACTTCGCCGACCGGATCGGGGAGGGCGGCGACTTCGCGCAGGCCGTCAGCCATGGCACGCACTCGCTTTTCGTCGAGGGCAAGACGGTCAAGCATCGCCGCCGAGAGACCCTTGTCCCGTCCGGCGTTCAGGTCGAGTTCGTTGGCGGCAAGGAGGGAGGGGATATTCTTCTCCAGCGCCGCAGCCATCTGGCCCAGCATTTCATCTTTAACCGCACTCGACAGTGTTGCCAGGACGCGGCCAGCTGTCTTGGCATCAGCGGCAATCCGCTGCATTTCTTCACGAATCGTCATGAATTTCTCCTTGTGCACGGGGCAATCAGGGGGTCTTGAGGACCAGATTGTCACGATGCACGACTTCATCGGCATATTTGTAGCCGAGGATCGTTTCGATCTCGCTCGATTTATGCCCCATGATCCGCAACAGCTCGGTCAGGGAATAGTTGATAACGCCGGTGGCGATTTCGCTGCCGTCGGCACTGCTAAGACGGACGGCGTCACCGCGGTCAAAGCCACCTTCGACACCGATGATCCCGGAAGGGAGGAGGCTCTTGCCGCGTTCGACCATGGCGCAGCGGGCGCCTTCATCGACGATCAGCTTCCCCCGCGTCTTCTTGGAGAAGGCGATCCAGTGCTTTTTGGCCGTCAGGCGGTCGCGGGCGGGAAGGAAGAGGGTGCCGATCTCATCACCGGCAAAGAAGGCGAGGAGGGAATCCTTGACACGGCCATTGATAATCGCCGTGCCGATGCCGGAGAGGCTGGCACGTTTGGCGGCCTTGATCTTGGTCGCCATACCGCCGGTGCCGAGGTCGGTCCCGGAGCTGCCGGCCATGGCGATAATCTCGTCGTTGATCCGTTCTACGCAGGGGATCAGCTCGGCGGCGGCATCAGTGCGGGGATCGCGGTCGTAAAGGCCGGAGACGTCGGAAAGGATAACAAGGAGATTTGCTTCGACGAGGGAGGAGACCAGAGCCGAGAGGTTGTCATTGTCGCCGAAGCGGATTTCATCAATGACGACGGTGTCATTCTCGTTGATGATCGGGATAATGCGATGGTCGAGGAGAGTCATCAGGGTGTTGCGGGAGTTGAGGTAGCGGCGCCGATTGGCGAGGTCGTCGCGGGTGAGGAGGACCTGTGCCACTTTCAGTCCGTATTGGTGAAAAGCTTCCCCCCAGGTCCGCATCAGCAAGGTTTGGCCGATCGCGGCAGCCGCCTGTTTGAGGGGGATAGTCGCAGGACGACCGGCGATACCGAGGTAGCCTTTACCGGCAGAGACAGCGCCGGAAGAGACGATAATGACCTCGTAGCCTTTTTGCCGCAACAGCGCGACCTGGTCGGCAATCACGGCAATCTGGGCCGGTTCAATCCCCTGCGGATCGGAAAGGACGCCGCTGCCGATCTTGATGACGACCCGGCGCACATGGGCAAGAAGGTTGGAGCGCATGGATGAAACTCCCAGATTCGTGGCGAAAATTGGAGATGAGGAGTCTGGATCTAAAGAAGCGGATCCGTCGCTGCCGGAGCGTTCCGTTCCGCGCGGCGGGCTTCGATCTCGACTGCAATAGCATTGATCAGGTCTTGTACCCCTTCGCCGGTCGCCGCCGAGATCGGGAAGACCCGGTGGCCGCGCTCGGCAAAGAAGGCGAGGGCATCGGGGAGTCGCTCCCGAACGTCGGGGAGATCGAGCTTAGTCAGAACGACAAGTTGCGTCTTCGCGGCCAGTTCGACGCTGTGGCTGGCGAGTTCGCGATTGATCATGTCGAAATTTTCCAAAGGATCGCCTGGTTGCAGATCGGAAAGATCGACAAGGTGCAAAAAGAGATCGGTCCGCTCAACATGTTTGAGGAAGCGGGTACCGAGGCCCTGGCCGATACTTGCCCCTTCGATCAGGCCGGGAATGTCGGCCATGACAAAGCTGTTATAACCACCGCCGTAACTGACGACGCCGAGGTTGGGGACGAGGGTGGTAAAGGGGTAGTCGGCAATCTTCGGCTTGGCGGCAGAGACCGTCGCAATCAAAGTCGATTTCCCGGCGTTCGGCATGCCGACCAGGCCGACATCCGCCAAAAGTTTCAACGACAGGCGCAGAGTGCGTTCTTCACCGGGGATGCCGGGCTGGGTATGGCGTGGAGCCCGGTTGGTGCTGGTCAAGAAACGGGCATTCCCCCGACCGCCCATGCCGCCGTGCAACAGCAGGACGCGCTGGTCGGCCGAGACCATGTCGGCGAGGAGTTCATCGGTCTCGACATCGTAGATCAGGGTGCCGAGGGGGACGACGATCTCCAGGGCCTCCCCGGATTTGCCGTGCATATCCTTGCCCATCCCCGGCAAGCCGTTTTTGGCTTTGTGGTGGACTTTATAGCGGAAGTCAAGGAGGGTGCCGAGGCCGGGATCGACAACGACCCAGACATCGCCGCCATTGCCGCCGTCGCCGCCGTCGGGGCCGCCGCGGGGGATAAATTTCTCGCGGCGAAAAGAGAGGCAACCGCGACCGCCATCGCCGGCCTTGGCGTAGATTTTGACTTCATCAACAAATTGCATGGGGCTTCCTAATAGAAAAGCCCGGAGTCGCAGGGACTCCAGGCCTCTTCTGTGTGCATGGTGCCGAGTCGATCAGGCCGGATAGACGCTGATCTTCTGGCGGGTCTTGTCTTTGCGCTCGAACTTCACAACCCCTTCAATCAGCGCAAACAAGGTGTAATCCTTGCCGCAGCCGACGTTGTTGCCGGGATGGAAGGTGGTACCGCGCTGGCGGACCAGAATTGAGCCGGCGGTTACGGCTTCGCCACCAAAGCGTTTGACGCCGAGGCGTTTACCACCACTGTCGCGACCGTTGCGGGAGCTGCCAACCCCTTTTTTGTGTGCCATGAGAAATTCTCCTTACGCCTCAATGCCTGTAATTTTCAGGCGAGTGATCGGCTGACGGTGTCCGTACAGTTTGCGAGTGCCCTTGCGTCGCTTCGAATGGAAGACGAGGACTTTTTTGTCCTTGTCCTGTTCGACGATGCGTGCCGTGACTTTCGCCCCGGTGAGTAAAGGTGTTCCGATTTTAACCTCCGCTCCACCGACCATGAGGACCTCGACCAGCTCGATAGTATCACCTACCATGCCTTCGATCTTCTCGATCTTTAAAAGATCGCCTTCGGAAACTTTGTACTGTTTGCCTCCGGTCTTAATTACCGCGTACATAACTCTTCACCTCACTCTCACTTTTTTGTAGCGGGTTACTATAGGTAGGGCGGGTTTTGCTGTCAAGGAAAAATATGGCATTATCTCTTGTCATTGCTTTTTTTGTTTTGTGAGGGGATAAGTTGAAAACTCCGGTCTAGGATTTTTTCTGCCGATATGTTAGGGTCTTGACTCTGTTGCTGCCTATTTAATGTTGAATTGAGAGAGAAAATTATATGGCCTATCCCCACCTTCCCGAGGTTGATCTGCACACCCATACCATTGCTTCGGGGCATGCTTTCAGTACCATTTCCGAGATTGCTGCCGCTGCTGCGGCAAAGGGTTTTCGTGGCGTCGGCATGACCGACCACGGCCCGGCCCTGCCCGGCGGGCCGCACGCCTACCATTTTCATGCCCTGCGCTTTATCCCCCCCACTCTGCACGGGGTGCGCATCCTGCGCGGCGTCGAGGCCAATATTATCGGTCCCGGTGAACTCGATCTCCCTGAGCATAGTCTCAAGCGCCTTGATTTAGTCATGGCCGGGTTTCACGAAGATTGCGGTTTTCGCGGTCACGATCAAGCGGAGAATACTGAGGCGCTGCTGCATCTGATGGCAAAACATCGCGTGCATGTGCTCACTCACCTTGGCAATCCGGTCTTCCCCATCGACGCCCTCGCTGTTGCCCGGCGGGCTGCTGAACTTGGTGTCGCCATCGAAATTAATAATGCCTCTTTCTCCATTAGTCGCAAGGGGAGTGCTGATAACTGTCGGCAGATGGCGCGCTATTGTGCCCAGTTTGGGACGTCGGTGGCGATCAGCAGCGATGCCCATATTGCCGAAACCGTCGGATTCATCGACCACGCTTTGCAGGCAGCCGAGGAGGGTGGCGTGCGTTGGGAGCAGATTGTCAACCGGACGCTGGAGAGCACCTTGGATTTTCTCGACCTTGATTCCGGGGGTTAAACGTGTAACAATTGTACCATTCACGCTGCTACGGATGAATTTTATCTAACTGGAGGTCTGTTAAAACCATGAGATTTAAAATGATTGTTGCTGGTGTTGCTGCCCTTTGTCTTTGTGCCGTCAGTGCTGGCGCTGCGTCTCTCGATCTGAGCCTTAACGATGACAGTGTTCAAGCCCAGTTCTTTTTGCCGGTGACGCAAGATGCCTATGGTACCACTCAGGTCGGCGTCCGCGGTCTTTACAATGATGATCACGACACCAAGCTGGTTTCCGGCGAGATCGATTTCATCGGCAAGCCCGGTGATATTCCCGGATTGACCGCCGGCGTCGGGATGATCGTCTGGGGAGGTGAGGCAGGACGAGTGGTGGATGTTGATATCTTTTCGGTCGGGATCGGCGCCAAAGTCGGTTTTGCTCCGCCGCAACTGATGGGGATTGGCATCGACGGCAAGTTCTTTTACGGTCCGAAGATCCTTTCAGGCGGCGATTCAGAGCGCGTCTTTGAAAGCGGCCTACGGCTTTCTTACGCGATTATCCCCAAGGCCCGCCTTTTTGTCGAATATCAGAAGATCCATGTTGATCTTGATGGCGGTGGCGACGGCGATATTGATGACGATTTACGCATCGGTTTTGAAGCAAAGTTCTAGGAAATCTTCACAATCTTTGGATCTATTGCACCCGCCGGATCCCCCGGCGGGTGTTTTAGTATCCGGGTGATCGCTGCTTTCAGGGGGGTGAGGTCGGGTTCTTCGTCGGCAATCGTCACGGTGATGCGCTGCTCGGGGCAGGTGTGGCGGTATAGGGGGTCGTAATACAGGAGCATCAACTCTCTCGCCAGATCGTCCCAGCGGCCGGCTTCGAGGTAACCGAGGAGACGGTCATAATTCTCCCCTCCCAGCCGCGGCCGGATCAGTGCCAAGGGACGGAGGAAGTCACGTTTGAGCTCGTCGCGGGCGGGATAATCGTCAAGGGTAATGCGGACGCGAGTTGCGATGGGGGCCTCGATCCACAGGCTGGTCTCCACCTGCAGGGCGGCGTAGACTCGGGGAGGGAGGATGAGCCGGCCGATATGTTTACTCTCCCCTTCGGCCAGGGCATAACCGCCCTTGGGGATGCGGCGCATTTCATTCCAGAGGAGGGATTCAAAGGCGATCTGGGATGGTTGCGCTTCCAGTCCGAGATTGCCAAAAGCGCTGCCGCGGTGATTGGCGAGTCCTTCAAGATCGACCACCGGATAGCCCTCTGTCTGCAACATCTTGAGGAGTCGGGTCTTGCCGACGCCGGTCAGACCTCGTAATACTAGCAAACGTCCCCACTCGCCCTGTGCAAAAAAATCCCGAACGACAGCACGAAAAGCTTTATGCCCCCCCTCAATCTGCATGGTCGGAATGCCGGCAAGATCGAAGAAGGTGCCCAAGGCAAAACTGCGCATTCCGCCGCGCCAGCAAAAGACCAGAACCGGTGACTTATTGCCTGCCATCGCCGCTTCGACCTGATCGATCAGCCCCGGTATCTTCGGTGCCACCAGCTTGACCCCCAGGCGCTTGGCCCTCGTTTTTCCTTCGACCTTGTAAAGTGTTCCGACCCGGGCGCGTTCGTCGTCATCAAAGAGGGGGATATTGATCGCCCCGGGAATCGTCCCTTCGGCATATTCCGCCGGGGAGCGGGCATCGACGAGAAGGGCGCCTCGTTCGCGCAGGGCCAGAGCCTGTTCGATGGTAATTATCTGCACCGTTGCAAGTATCCTTGGGAAGAGATGGCGTAAAGTGGCGCTGAATCTATCCCGCTATTCGGATTAATGCAATGAATCTTCAAAGACTTCATGGAAACCATGGGTGCCGAGTTCGTGCACTTTCATCAGATTCGTTGATCCGCGCGTTTCGATCGGGATCCCCATCGTCACTACGATCAGATCGCCATGACGAAAGCCGACGGCCAGGAGTTTTTTCTCCACTGCCGAGATCTGCTGATCAGTATTCTCCATGATCCCGACTTCTGTACAGTGGACGCCCCAATAGAGCGAGAGGCGGCGACGGATCTCGGCCGATGCAGTAAAGGCGATGATCGGTGTGGTCGGACGAAAGGCCGAGATCAGGGCGGCGGTGCCGCCGGAGCGGGTGAAGACGGCAATCGCTTTGGCCTTGAGGATGGCGGCGGCATGACAGGACGATTCGGCGACGGCATGGGCGATGCTCGAACCGGAGCAGGCCGGCTTCCCCTCTTTGAGGATAAAGGTCGTATTCTCGACATCATGCGCTATCCGCACCATCGTTTCCACCGCTTCCAGCGGGTAATCGCCCGAGGCGGTCTCGGCCGAGAGCATGATGGCATCAGTGCCGTCGATAATGGCGTTGGCGACATCCGAGGTCTCTGCCCGGGTCGGCCGCGGATGGCGAATCATCGAGTCGAGCATCTGGGTGGCGGTGATAACCGGTTTACCGGCCTGATTGCAGGCATGGATGATCTTTTTCTGGTAAATCGGTACCTTCTCCGCTTCGATCTCGACCCCGAGATCGCCGCGTGCCACCATGACGGCATCGGTCGCCTGGAGAATCGATTTGAAGTTGCGCAGCGCTTCCGGCTTCTCGATCTTGGCGACGACCGGGGTATCCATCCCTTTGGCGGTGATGATCTCTTTAAGTTCCTCAATATCGGCAGCAGTGCGGACAAAGGAGAGAGCGATAAAGTCGACCCCGGCCATCAGCGCAAAGTCGAGGTCGATCAGATCCTTTTCCGTCAGGCAGGGGGCCGACACTTTCACCCCCGGCAGATTGATCCCTTTGTTATTTTTTAACAGGCCGCCATTCACCACCAAACAGCGCACCTGCTCCCCTTGCAGCGCCGTGACCCTCAGCTCCATCAAACCATCATCGAGGAGAATGCGTGAGCCGATCTGCACGTCGTGCGGCAACGAGCGGTAGATGGTCGGAATAACACCCTTCTCGCCGAGGACGTCGGCGGTGGTGATGACGACCTCTTGCCCTTTGGAAAGGAGCATCCCGTCTCCGGCCATCTTGCCGGTGCGGATTTTCGGGCCTTGCAGATCGGCGAGGATACCGACTTGTCGGCCGATTTTATCGGAAATCTGGCGGATGAGATGAATCAAT
Source organism: Deltaproteobacteria bacterium HGW-Deltaproteobacteria-4 (assembly GCA_002841765.1). Taxonomy (NCBI): domain Bacteria; class Deltaproteobacteria; species Deltaproteobacteria bacterium HGW-Deltaproteobacteria-4. Next base: position 59,444 of record PHAV01000006.1, read on the forward strand.
TCGAGCTTTTGGGCATTCTCGCCATGGGAGAAGTTGAGGCGGAAGATATCGACACCGCTCTGGATGAGCTTTTTGACCATCTCGGGGGAGGAACTGACCGGGCCGAGAGTGGCCACGATCTTGGTTTTGCGGGTTGTTCTGGGCATTTTGACTCCTTGTAGATAAAGTAGGTCAGGTTGAGAAATGAGATTTTTGTCATGGGAACTTGAGTGAGAGTCTGGCAGAGGAAATTACCAATGTCAAACGCGGCTTGCGTCTATTGATCGGGAAGGGGTAACGCGGCCACAAGATTAAAGTTAGTTATTTGCATCCTGCCGCACCCCTGATATACTTCATCAAAAAAGGAGGTACTAACTTTATGCAACTATCCATTCTCTTCCGGAAAACAGCACTGTTATTGATTCTGCTCATGTCCTTTCATACCATCGTCGCTCCCCTCGCCGGTGCGGCCCTGATCGAGACTGAAACGTTGGTCAGCACACAAGCGGCGGACGCCAGTCGTGACCGTATCGTTGCGCTTCTGGCTCGCGAAGATGTCGGTGTCGCGCTACAGGAGCACGGTGTCAGCTCTCAGGAGGTGTTGCTCCGGGTCAACAGCCTCACTGATCAGGAAGTGATGCGATTGGCGCAACAGATCGATGTTCTGCCGGTTGGCGCGGATAGCGGGGTCGGCAGTGTGATCGGCGCCCTCCTCTTTGTCTTTCTTGTCCTGCTCTTTACCGATCTCATGGGTTTGACTGATGTCTACCCCTTTGTGAGAAAATGACCTGTCGAAAAGTTGTGAGCGCGGCCCTGATCGGGGCCGCGCTTCTTTTTTCCGGCGGTTGTACGTCGTTAGCACCGATCACCTATCCTGTTCCTTCTTCCCCGCGCCTGGCCGTCCCTTATTTCCCCCAGGATGATTTCCAGTGTGGTCCTGCGGCCGTGGCCATGGTTATGGACTTTAACGGCGACGGCGTCCCTCTGCAGACCTTGACGGCTGAAATCTACTCTCCGGCTCTGCGCGGCAGTCTGCAACCGGCATTGGTCGCCGCCGGCCGCCGGCACGGCTGGCTTGCCTGGGAAATTTTCGACTTCGCCGCGATTCTGCAGGAAGTCGCCGTCGGTCGACCGGTGATCATCCTGCAAAACCGGGGGCTCTCCTGGAAACCGGTCTGGCACTACGCGGTGGTGGTCGGTTTTGACGCAACCAAGGGGCTGACCTATCTCACCTCCGGTCGCGAGGAGCAGCGGCCGGTGGCGACGCGGACGGTACTGCATACCTGGGAACGGGGAGGGCGCTGGGGCCTCCTCCTTCTCCCCCCCGGTGCCTTGCCGGTCGTCGCCGATCCCGACAGCCTCCTTGCCGCTTTGATCGGACTGGAGCGCAGTGATGCTGTTGCGGTGCGTCCGAGTTATGCTGCTGCGGTGGCGCGATGGCCCGCCCATGCCGGCCTCTCTGTCGCCTACGGCAACCTGCTGCGCAAAGCCGGCGAGCCCGTGGCGGCAGAAGCCGCCTACCGCGCCGTGCTGGCAAAGGAGCCACGGCATGTGCCGGCCCTCAACAACCTCGCCGATCTTCTTCTGCAACTTGGCCGTCTCGACGAGGCATACGCCGCTGCGGTCGCAGCCGTTGATATTGATGGCCCCTATCGTGCCACCGTCATCGCGACCCTTCGAGAGATTGAACGCGCCGGAGGAGGTTCCACTGCGGGACGGTAGGGTTGAGGTCTGTCGTTGGCAGGATTTGTTGTCCAGGGGATTGTTAAAAAATCAGTCAACCTGATGTTGCTAAAAGTTTAAAGTTGGGTCAAGCGCCCTTGCCGCGCTGTTTTAATTGAATGAAAGGCAAGAGTCTTAAAACAAAACGCCGTCAGTCAGTGCTGGCTGGCGGCGTTTTGTTTTCGGCGGGACATCACACGAATGACCGAATGTTCGACCGGAATTTTAAGCCTTTCCTATGAGACGATTTTGAGGGTGTTATTCCTGCGACCCTAGTCAGTTAATGTGCCCGCAGATCCGCTGCCACCCTAAATAGAGGGGATTCAACGTCAAGTTGTGAGAAGATCTCCTCGAAAACGTTCACCACGTCAGGACAGAAATGGGAGCCGGAATTTGTAGTGATTTCACTTCTCGCCTGCGACGGGGTCAGGGCCTTACGGTAAGCGCGATCCGAAACCAGGGCATCATAGACATCAGCCACGGCTATGATGCGGGCTCCCAAGGAAATCTCCTTCCCTTGCAGGCCGTGATAGCCGGTTCCATCGAAGTGTTCATGATGCTGGAGGATGAAGGGGAGGAGCTCGAGGATTCGCCCTCCAACCGGTTCAATGAATTTGGCTCCATGTTTTGGGTGTTTTTGGATCTGGGAGAATTCTTCACTTGTCAGTTGTCCCGCCTTGCCCAGTACTTCACTGGTCACACCGATTTTGCCGATATCATGCAGCAGTGCTCCGATTCGAATGTTTTCCACTTCGTGCCGGGGACAGTCCATGGCCATGGCGAGTTTTTCTGCAATAAGCGAAACCCGGTAGGAGTGGTTGTGTGTTTCTTTGTCAACGGAGTCAATGACATGAGAGAGCATCTCGATAACACCGAGATAGGTCTTCTGGATTTCTTTGGAGAGTTTTTCTTTCCGCTCGTAAAGCAGGCCCATAGCGTAACCGGTGATGAGGAGAAACCCCCCCCACGTGACCAGGTCGAGCCAGCGCATGAGGGTTTCGTCCGCATTGAAACTGAAGGTTGCGGGGTAAACATAGGCCACGCTAAAGATTAGAATAACGGAGAAAAACGCGGCCAGGGTTGCGTAGCGTTTGCCGTAGAAGTAGGCCCCGAGAACTACGGGAAGATAGAAAAAGTTTAGAAACGCTCGTTGGTTTGCCACGTAGAAAAAGATGAAGCCGGTGATTGCGACAAGGAGGAAGATGATGATGAGTTCTTTGTCGACTTTCCAGTAACTGATAAAATCACGGTTAGCTTCCGTGTCCATGGTCGATGTCCCCTTGTCTCATTTGGTCGGCAACAGAGGAGACGTTACCGCAAATCAGGAAGGTTATTTTAATATAAAGTTGGTGTCAAGGTTGATGATATCGTAGTTCGCTCCGATCCTTGCACCCTGCCTAGATCATGCTAAGCTTTGAGAAAAGCAGTGGCGCCGCAGTAGCCGGAGAGACCGGATGCCCCGTTGCCACTCAACCTAGGAGGTTCTATGGCCAAAACGCATATTCTTCCCACTAGTGCAGAGTCAGAGGAACTCAAGGAGAGTCTCACTCGCGGCGAAAAAAATCTCGATATTCTTGAAGTCCATGAGGCGGAACTCACCGCTGTCGAGCACAACATTCAGCAGGATATGAAACGCAAAGACCGCGAGTACAAAGATTCCCACTTCCACAGTATTCCCAAACCGATCAAGCACACCAGACCCTGATCTGTGAGCCCATTCCTGCCACGCACCGTGGTTCTCCCTATGACAAAAGCGCCTCCGGTCGATAGAAACCGGAGGCGCTTTTGTGTGAGGCGTGGAGAGTCCGATCAGGAATCGTTCTTCTTTGTTTCCTCGATCTTGCCGAAGGCGAGGTCGAAGATCTCCAGTAACTCTAGATTCTGCTTCGAGAGCATCATCGCATTGCCGACGATGGCGTAGTAAAGGATGCTAAGGCGGGTCTTGGACGTATTATCGGCAATCCGGGCAACCTGCCGGTTGTTCAGCTCGGCAGCGAGAGTCCGCAACTGAGCATCTTTTTCCTGTAGACGTTGCAGATTCGCGGTCTGTTTACGGCTGAAGGTCTCTTCCACCTCAAGGAGGATTTCGCGTAACAGTTGGCGAACCTGCTCCAACTCTGCGATCTGCACCGGCAGGAGACCCTTGTGATGGTTGCCGACGTGGGTGTAGGCGCGCAGGACAATATCTCGGTGGCCATCAGTAATTTTCTGCAAACGGCGGATCGTCTGGGCATACTTGTGTGAAACTGCCAGTCCTTTCTGGTCGAGAAGACGCATCGCTTTGAATACGTTGGCGATGATGATATTCGACCACTGCTGCGCCTTATTCAGCTTTTTGCGCTCTACTCCCAGGCGATCCTGGTCCAGCCGGAAGAGGGCGTTAAGGGTCGTGTCGAGCGATTCCCGGGTCTCCTTCAGCAACAGGCTCATGTGCTCGAAGGTCGTTTCGACACTTTCCCGGGGATTGTCGACCGACTTGAGGTTGAAGACCTTTTCCTGCTGCGCCTCTTTCTCCATGCTCTGATGCTTGCGGTGGGCATTCCAGATCAATGCTCCGGCAAGGAGGAGGAGGAAGATCACCCCGAAAGCCTGGCCATAGAAGATGACCGCGGCAAAGAGGCCGGCGGAGGTGAAGGCGATGACTGCGGTCAGAAACCAGCCGCCGATGACGGTGAGGACGCCGGTGATGCGGTAGACCGCACTTTCGCGGCCCCAGGCCTGATCGGCGAAGGAACTCCCCATGGCGACCATGAAGGTAACGTAGGTGGTGGAAAGGGGAAGTTTGTAGGAGGTCGCGTAGGAGACGACGGCGCTGGCCACCATCAGGTTGACAGAAGCCCGCAGCAGATCGAAGGATGGCTTCTTCTCCCCGGTAATTTCTCCTTGGCCGGCCGCGGGATTGAGCCGGCGGCTGACAAAAATGCGGAGCCCTTTCGGAATAATGAGTTTAGCGGTTTCAAAGAGGTGTAGCACCAGGCGGACGATCGCCCGGGATAAAAAGATCGATTCAAAACGTTCATTTCCTTCATCCTGCTGGCTGAGGCTGAGCTCGGTCTCAGTGACCGTTTTCGCCTTCTTTGACAGCCACAGAGTGACGACCATGATGACCCCGGCGAGGAGGAGATAGAGGGTCTCGGTCTGCACTTTTTGTCCCAGCGCCCCCATGCTAACGGTCAGGGGATCAGCCGTCGCCATCGCTGTTTTGAAGGCTTCGATGCCGGCGAGGGGGACGCCGATGAAGTTGACCAGGTCATTGGCGGCAAAGGCCATTGCCAGGGCGAAGGTGCCGATCAAAACAATCGGTTTGAGGATGTTGAACTTGAGCAGCTGCAGGCTCTGCAGGAGGACGACAGAGGCCGCAAAGATCAAAAACAGGAGGAGGGCGGTATTGGCATTAATCCAGACAATGTTCTCTTTGGTGATGAAAGAGGCGCCCTTGGCCCCTTTGACCAGAATAAAATAGGTGATCGAGGTCAGGGCCATACCGCCCCAGAGTGCCCCGTACCGTCTGATTCTTTTCTGGTAATCGAAGGTAAAGAGGAGGCGGGTAAGGAACTGGACGAGGGCGCCGCAGACAAAGGAGATCGCCACCGAGAGTAAGATCCCCATGATAATGGTGATCGCACTCGACGAGTTGATATAGCGGGCAATAGTCGTCAGGCTGTCGCCGGACTGCATGATCTTGAGGAAGGAGACGGCCACCGCCGCTCCGAGGAGTTCGAAGACGACCGAAACGGTGGTGGAGGTGGGGAGACCGTAGGTGTTGAAGAGATCAAGAAGGATGATGTCAGTGATCATGACCGCCAGAAAGATGGTCAAGAGCTCCGGCATGGTGAAGAATTCGGGATGAAAGATTCCTTTGCGGGCCACCTCCATCATTCCGCTGGAGAAGGTGACCCCGGCCATAATCCCGAGACTGGCGATGGCCATGATCGTCGCCCGTGGTGCCACGCGTGAACCGATGGACGAATTGAGGAAGTTGACGGCGTCGTTGCTGACTCCGACCATGATGTCGAAGACGGCAATGGTGACAAGGATTGCAACCCCGATCAGGAGAATTTCTGTGCTCATGTTGTCCGGTCCTTTCAGATTTTGTGGCGCACTCTTTTTGACCTGTCAAAGCTCATGTCGTGGTGGCCGTCGGGTTACGCTGCACTAACCCGACCTGCTGTGAGGGAGCGGTGGGTACTTCAGTTTCGCTGTCTCCCTCTACCTGCTGCAATCGCCAAAGGCGGGCGTAGAGGCCGCCAGCGGCGAGGAGGTCGGTGTGGCTGCCGGATTCGCGGATGCGGCCGCGGCGAAGGACTACGATGCGGTCGGCGTGGCGGGCAGTGGCGAGGCGGTGCGCGACGAGGAGGACGGCGCGACCGGCACCGGCTTCCTGAAGGCCGCGGCGGACGACGCCTTCGCTCTCGGGATCGAGGCGGCTGGTCGCTTCGTCGAGGATGAGGAGTTGCGGGTCGCCGGCCAGCGCCCGCACCAGGCAGAGGAGTTGGCGCTCGCCGGAAGAGAGGTTGCGGCCGCGTTCCGAAAGGATAGCGTCGAGGCCGCCGAGGCGCTGCACAATGGCGTCAGCGCCGCAACGCTGCAGGAGGGTTGCGAGTTCATCATCGTTTTGGCGGCCGGCGGGGTCGAGATTTTCCCGCACGCTGCCGGAGAAGAGGAACGGTTCTTGGCCGACCCAGCCGATGCGCTGCCGCCAACTGCTCAGTTCGACATCGCCGAGGGCAATACCGCCAAAGCGGATGGTGCCGATTTGCGGTAGATGAAAGCCCATGATCAGGCGCGTTACGGTCGTTTTGCCGCTTCCGGAATCGCCGACCAGCGCAATCGTCTCCCCCGGCGCGAGGCGGAGATCGATCTCTTGTAATACCGGGGTGCTGTCGTCGTTGTTGTAACTGAAGCTGACGCCTTCGAGTTCGAGGGTGCCTTTCGCCGGGACACTTCGCGTCCCGCTCATTTCTTCCGGCTGATCGAGGAGCTCGAAGATCCGCTCCAGCGAAGCATTACTGGTCTGCACCACCGAATATTTGGCGGAGAGGTCGCGTAGCGGCGTAAAGAACTTCTGCGCATAATCGATAAAGGCGACAAGGGTGCCGAAGCTGGTGGTGCCGCGCAGCGCTTCGCCGCCGCCATACCACAGGATCGCGGCCAGGGCAATGGAGCCGAGAGTCTCGACAACGGCGTAGAGGGCGGCGTCGGCGTTGATCACCTTGATCGCCCCCTGGCAGTAATCGTCCTGCAATTTTTCGAATTCGCCGAGGGTGCGACACTCCTGGCCGAAGAGGCGTACTTCGGCGATCCCGGCGATCCGTTCGGCGACAAAGGCGTTAAGCCCGGCGAGACGGGCCCGTACTTGGCGGGAAGCGGCGCGCAGGTTGCGGCGGAAGAGGGTGCCGGCGATAAAGAGGGGCGGCAGGACGATAAAGGTGACGAGGGCGAGCTGGAGATTCATCCAGAGCATGACGCCGATGATCAGGGTCAGGGTGACGATATCACCGAGAGCGGAGATGATCCCCGAGCCGAAGAGTTCGCCGACATTCTCGACATCGCTGGTGACGCGGGTGACGAGGCGTCCGGAGGGATTTTTTTCATAGTAGCTGGCCGGCAGGCGCGGCAGCTTGGCAAAGGCGGCGCTGCGCATATCGGCCATGATCTTCTGCCCAACCAGCTGCACTTGATAGCCCTGCCAATACATGAGGAGGCCTTCGAGGGCGAGGGCAACGAAGAAGAGGAGGGCAAAGAGGCCGAGGAGTTCAAGGCGGCCGGGGATAATGGCGCGGTCGATCGCTTCCTTGACCAACCAGGGCTGCACGAGTTTGGCGAGGGCGAGGATCGGCAGCATCCCGAGGGAGAGCCAGGCCGTCCGCCGGTAGGGGTGTACCGCGAGCAGGAAGCGCTTGAAGAGCTGGAGGTCGAGGTGGCGGCCGCTGATCTCGTCGCTATTCTCGCTATGGAAATGGCTACTCATGCGATCTCCTCTACTTCGTCCCGCAACTTCTCCTGCTCGGCAAGGCGGGCGTAGAGGGGGGAACTGTCGAGGAGTTCGGCGTGGGTGCCGCGGGCGACAATTTTACCGTTCTCGAAGAGGAGGATGGTGTCGACATCGGCAAGAAAAGAGACGCGACTGGAGGTCACCAACACCGTGCGACCGTCAAGACGGCTGCGCAGCGCACTCCAGACAGTGCGGGCGGTGGCCGCGTCAAGGTGGCTGAGGGGATCGTCCAATAACCAAAGGCCTCCGTCACGGGCGAGGGCGCGGCCGAGGCAAACGCGCTGGCGCTGGCCGCCGGAGATCGCTACCCCGCCTTCGCCGACTTTGGTTTGATAGCCCCGCGGGAAGCGGGCAATCTCATCGCTGAGAGCCACTTCTTCGCTCACCCGTTGCAGCAGATCATCGTCACCCTCCGGCACACCGTAAAGGAGATTCTCTTCGATCGAACCGGAGAAGAGGCGTCCTTCCTGCGGGACGACTGCGAGGCGGCGGCGATACTCGCCGCCATCGAGGGAGGCAAGATCGGCGTTGTCGATGAAGATCGTCCCGGCCGGCGGCGTGTAAAGGCCGGTGAGGAGGCGCAGCAGGGTGCTCTTGCCGGAGCCGGTCGGCCCGACGATGCCGACGACGCTGCCGGCGGGGATGGTGAGGGAGATCTCCTTGAGGACTTCCGGACCGCTGTCGTAGCCGAAGCTGAGGTTGTGGACAACGATAGCCGGCGGCGCGAGGAGGGGAGGTAGTGGTGGAGCCGGGGGCTCGCCGCCGAGGACGGTGCTGAGCCGCTCCATACTGGCGGCGCAGCGCTGCATCAGGGTCATCACCCAGCCGAGGGTCAGGGTCGGCATCACCAGTTGGGCGAGATAAGCGGTAAAGGCGACGAGCTCACCGAGGGTGAATTCGCCGGAGCTGACCATTTTTCCGCCGAAGTAGAGGGTGAGGAGGGCGCCGATCGGGCCGACGATGGTCATCACCGGCATGATAAAGGCCCGTAACTTTGCCAGGTCGAGGTTGCGTTGCAGATAATCGGCATTACAACCGGCAAAGTGGCGAATCCGGACGCCCCCTAGTGCAAAAGCGCGAACCACTGTTTCACCGGAGACGGTCTCTTCGACCGCCTGACTGACCCGGCCGAGACTCTCCTGGGAAGCGGTGGTGAGGGCCATCATCCGCTTGCTCATCTTTTTGACAAAGAGGAACATCAAGGGATAGGGGATGAGGGCAATCGCGGACAAGGTCGGGGAGAGGCGCAGGAGCATCACCAGAGTGACGATGTAGACGAGGAGGGAGTTGACCATGGTCAGCACCCCGAAACCGGCCAGCATCCGCACGTTGCTGAGATCGTTGGTAAAGCGGGACAATAGGTCGCCGGTGCGATGGCGGTCAAAGAAATCAAAGGGTTTGGCGAGGAGGCCGCGCATCAGGTCAGCCCGCAGGTCGAGCTCCACCGCCCGGGCGCTGTGGAGAAAGCGGAAGCGGGACAGGAGGCGGGTGCCGCCGCGCACGATCGCCACCCCGCCGAGACCGAGGGCGGCGATGGTGAGGCTTTGTTCGTCCTGGCTGGCAATGGCGTCTATCCCAACCTTGAGCAGCCAGGGGAGCATGGCGCCGAGGATGTTAGTCACGGTCAGCCAGAGGGCCCCGGCCAAAACCGGCAGGAAGTAGCGGCGCAGGTAGGGAGTGAGGAAGTGCAGAGCGTTCATCGTCGCCTGGTTGCTTGAGGATGGCATAGCTTATATGCTGAACGTCAGGCGCGTCAACGCCGAATATGGTATAAGTTTAACTCTGCAACCATCAACCGGAGGTGAGCATGCAACTTTTTTCTCCTTATCAGCTCGGTGCTACGGCACTTAAGAACCGCGTCGTCATGGCGCCGATGACCCGCAACCGGGCTATCGGCAATCTCGCCAACGATCTGATGGCGGAATATTACGGACAGCGCGCTTCTGCCGGCCTGATTGTCACCGAGGGGACTTCACCTTCCCCGCATGGCCTCGGTTATGCCCGTATCCCCGGCCTTTATGCGCCGGAGCAGACTGTCGCCTGGAAGCAGGTGACGCGGGCCGTGCATATGCGCGGCGGCAAGATCTTTGTCCAACTCATGCATACCGGTCGGGTCGGAAGTCCCCTCAACCTTCCGGCCGGCGTGGAGCTTCTCGCCCCTTCGGCGCTCGCCGTCCTTGGCAGGATCTGGACCGACAGTCAGGGGGAGCAGCCGTATGGGATGCCGCGGGCGATGACAACGGATGATATCCAGCGTACGGTCAAGGAATATGCCCAGGCCGCCGAAAATGCCATCGCCGCCGGTTTCGACGGGGTGGAGATTCACGGCGCCAACGGTTATCTGGTCAACCAGTTCCTCGATCCTGCTGCCAATCAACGCCATGACCTTTATGGTGATGACAGCACCAACCGCAACCGCTTTGCTCTGGATGTCGCAGTTGCCGTCACCACCGCCATCGGTGCGGCGCGGGTCGGCATCCGTCTCTCTCCTTACGGCGTCTTCAACGACATGTCCGGCGATTATGCCGGCATTGCCGGGCAATATACCGCGTTGGCCGCGGCGTTGGGGCAGCTGCAACTGACCTACCTGCATCTCGTCGATCACTCCTCCATGGGGGCGCCGAAACCGAATGCGGCGACGGTGCAGGCCATCTGTCAGGCCTTTCGTGCGGCCGGCGGCGCGGCGGTGATCCTGTCCGGAGGTTATGATCAAGAGCGGGCAGAGACCGACCTGAGCCGCGGTGCCGCCGATCTCGTCGCCTTTGGCCGCCCCTTTATCGCCAATCCCGATCTGGTGGCACGTATGCAACATGTCTGGCCATTGGCCGTCCCGGACTCGGCCACTTTTTACAGCGCCGATGCCGCCGGTTATAGCGACTATCCGCCGTATAGCCCTCCATCGCCATGATCATGCTTAGTCCCCAGGGAAGGAAGCAAACGATGAATCTTCAGGAAGCTTTCAAAAATTACGGACTCGGGGTCATGGCCACGGCCAACGCCGCCGGCGCTGTCAATACAGCAGTTTATGCCCACCCCCATGTTATCGATGAGCAGACCCTCGTCTGGGGGATGACCGATGGGCGGACCTTCCACAATCTTACCGAAAACCCCCAAGCCTCCTACCTCTTTCGCGAATCCGGCCCCGGCTTTCGGGGTGTGCGGGTGGCTCTTGATCTGATCAAGACAGCGGAGGGCGGAGAGATGTTGGCGACGATTAAACAAAATACCAACGAAGTCGTCGGACCGGGCGCCGGTGCTGCCGTGACGCATGCCGTCTGGTTCAAAGTTGTCGAGATCAGGCCGTTGATTTAGTGCTGGGATGCGGAGGATAAGGTGCGAAGACATGTACGAACAAGGATAGCCATGACACTCTTGACTGCAATTCTGACGGCCTGCGCCGGGGAGCGACCGAAGAATCTTGGCGTTAAAGATGGAGTTTTGGCGGCGTGCCCCTCGTCCCCCAACTGCGTATCGAGTTTCGCTGCCGACGAAGGACATCGGATTACGCCGTTTTCCTTTGGTGACGAACCGGCCGCTGCTTTTGCCAGGCTTACGCAGATGCTTCGCCAGCGTAGCGATGCGACGATCATCGAAGAAGGGAGCGGCTATCTGCGCGTCGAGCTCCGCACCACTCTCTTTGTCGATGATGCCGAGTTTCTTTTGGACGAGGAGAATAAGGTGATCCACCTCCGCTCCGCCTCCCGCCTGGGCTATTCCGATCTCGGCAAGAACCGCAGTCGGGTTGAAGAGATTCGGGCAGCGTTCAGTCGTGGAGGATAAGGATAAAAGAAGCAAAGAAAATAATTGCCTGCCTAACTTTTGAAAAGGGACTCCCCTAATGCTGAATTTTCTCGTTAATCAACAGGTCTGCACCAAATGCGGCCAGTGTGTCGCCGATTGCCCGCCGCGCATTATTGCCATGGAGGGCGGTTTTCCCTGCATTGTCCCGGAGAAGGAAATTCTTTGCTACAAATGTCAGCACTGTCTCGCTATCTGCCCGACTGCCGCGATCTCCATCCTCGGTTTGCAGCCCGAAAACAGTCGTCCGCTGGCCGGTAACTATCCTGATGCCGGACAGTTGGAGGTTTTGATCAAGGGACGGCGTTCGGTGCGGCGCTACAAAGAGGAAAATCTTCAACCGGAACTGCTTCAGCACCTGCTGGAGGTGGCGTGGCACGCTCCCACCGGTGTCAATTCGCGGCAAGTCCTCTTCACCGTCGTCGATGATCGTGCCAAGCTGGCGCAACTGCGGGACGAGGTGATGGCCGGGCTCGGTCGATTGGTGCAGGAGAATGCCCTGCCGGAAGGGCGGGGATTTTATGCTGACTTTGTCCGGATGTGGGAAGAGAAGCAGGTCGATGTTATCTTTCGCGGTGCCCCGCATCTGCTCATTGCTTCAGTACCGCCGAATGTTCCGACGCCTCTTCCTGACTGCGTTATCTCTCTGGCCTACTTCGAGCTCTTCGCCCAAGCCAACGGCGTCGGTACGGTCTGGAATGGTCTCGCCAAATGGGCGATCAACGATCTCGTCCCGTCGGCCCGCCGCACCCTCGGCATCCCCGACGACCATCTCATCGGCTACGTCATGGCCTTCGGCAAGCCGGCAGTGCATTATTCCCGCACTGTACAGCACGGGCCGGCGTTGATTCAGCGGATGAGATAATGGGTTGATCTGCATATAGAATTCAAAGTGAGGTGAAATCATGCCAAGAAGAAAGATCAGCACGGTTCTGCAGAGCGTCCCAACCCTCGAAGGGGCGGGCGTTCATCTCAAGCGAGCTTTCGGCTATTATCAGACGCCGCACTTTGATCCCTTCCTCCTCCTCGACGATTTCCACAGCGACAATCCCGCCGACTATATTGCCGGCTTCCCCTGGCATCCCCATCGCGGCATCGAGACGATTACTTATATCCTCGAAGGCCGGGTCGAACATGGCGACAGTATGGGGAATCAAGGGGTCATCACAGACGGTGATGTGCAGTGGATGACGGCGGGGAGCGGCATTATTCATCAGGAGCTGCCGCAGAAGACCGCCAGCGGCCGGATGTGGGGCTTTCAACTCTGGGCGAATCTTCCGGCGAGTCAGAAGATGATGGCGCCGCGCTATCGTGAAATCAAGGCGGCCGGGATTCCGCTGGTGACACTTGCAAGTGGCGTAGCGGCGCGGGTCATCAGCGGCGAGGTTGCCGGCATACGCGGTCCGGTGCAGGAGATCGTCATCGATCCCCTTTTGGTCGATGTCACGGTCCCCGCCGGGGTAGAGTTTGTTCTGCCGGTTAAAGAAGGCTACACCCTCTTCGCGTATCTCCTGGCCGGCTCCGGCTCTTTCGATAGCGAAGAGCAGCTCTTCGGACCGGAGAATGTTCTCCTCTTTGAGCAGGCGGGGACAGAACTGCGCGTCGCCGCGGCGACGGAACTTCGTTTTCTCCTTTGCGCCGGGAAACCCCTCAAGGAACCGATCGCCTGGAAGGGGCCGATCGTCATGAATAGCGACGCAGAGTTGCACATCGCCTTTGCCGAATATCAGCAGGGGAGGTTTATCAAGGATACTGCGCAATAAGGGGGGACTTGGAGCTTCTTGCAATCAACGACGCTATCTGTTAAATAATCTTCTGTTTCCTGCCGGTCAGACAAAATCAAGCGAATCGCTGTCACTATCTCTTCATCCGGGCGCTGTCTGCTGCCCACATTCCCTCTGGAGGTCTTTATGAAAAAATTATTGACTGCCCTGCTCCTGCTCTCGGTCTGCGCTGCGTCAGCCTTTGCTGAGAAGTATGACTTCTCCATTCCTGCCGACTTTGCCAATAGCCAATTAAATGATTTGGTCAAGGAAGCGGGGACAGCGATTGCGTACCGTGCCGTCGCGCCGGCTGAGCCAGGCGGGCTCACCGGTTTCGATATCGGCATCGAGGCCAGTTTTATCAAGATTGATAATGCCCTTTGGGATGAGGTTTTTGACTCGAATGATGCGCCCGGCTACCTTCCGGTGCCCAGGGTGCATGTGCGCAAAGGCCTTCCCTTTGACTTCGATCTCGGTGCCAGTTACGCAATGGTTCCGTCAAGTAATATCAAGGTGATCGCAGGCGAGATTCAATATGCGATCATGGATGGCTCGGCGGCGCTGCCGGCTCTCGCCTTGCGCGGCCACTATAGCACCCTCCTCGGTGTCGATGATCTCGACCTTGAGACCTATGGTGCCGACGCGGTACTGAGTAAAGGTTTTCTTTTTCTGACTCCTTATGTCGGCGTCGGGGTATTGCGCAGCGATGGTGAATACACCGGAAGCAACGCGACCTTAAAGGCGAACCTCCAGGATCAGAGCGAAACGACCCAGCGCGTCTTTGGCGGGGTGCAGATTGCCATGGCTTTGTTGCGGATCACTCTCGATGCGGAATATGCCGAAGTTCCGGTCTACACCGCCAAGGTCAGTCTTGGCTGGTAAGTAAAATGTCTTCAGGAAGGGCCGACCCGCTTTGCAGGCCGGCCCTTCCTGCGTCTTGTCCACGCCCTGCTTTTTCCTGCCCCCTGAGTGCCGATCGGAATGATCAAATGAGCACCAACTCTACGGAACTTTATGCCGGCAAGGTTCTCCGCCTCTGTCGCGAAACCCACACCCTGCCCAATGGACGCACCGGCCATTTCGAGATCGTCCACCATAGCGGCGGTGCTGCCATCCTGCCGATATTGCCGAACAACGAAGTTCTGCTCATCCGCCAGTTTCGGCCGGTGGCTGGAAGGATGGTCATCGAGATTCCGGCCGGCCGCCTCGATCCTGGCGAAGCGCCGGCTGATTGCGCCCGGCGCGAACTCGAAGAGGAGACGGGGTACCGCGTCGGCAAGCTCATCGATCTCGGTTCGACCCTCCCTTCGGTCGGCTATACCGACGAACGGATTCACCTCTTTGCGGCGCGGGAGCTGATGGCGGGGACAATGGCGCAGGAAGACCATGAGTTTATCGAATTCCTCCCGCTTCCACTAAGTGAAGCGATCGCCATGGCCGGGGATGGGCGCATTGACGACGCCAAGACCCAGTTGGCCCTCCTTCTTTATGCCCTGAAAACGGGATGCTGCCGATGAGCCCTTTCCCCCGCCATTACCTCTCGACCGTTCATCTTCCTTTCAATAGCACCTGCCTGGCCGGGCGTTTTACGCCAGAGCCCCCGGATGCTGCAAGGGAGGGGGAGGGCTATTGGCTGCTGATCATGGCCGGTGAACTGTTGCTGCGCGAAGATGCGACCGGTCTACGCCTGCCGCAGGAAGAGATCTTGCCGGCGGGGCTGGTTGCTGCCGCGCCCCCCCTGCATATCGGCGTTTGGGACGGTCTCCCCTGCCGGGTCGCGGCGATCTCCCGTGATTGTCCCCTGCCGCCCGGCTGGGTGCGGGAGAGTTTCAGCAGCGCCGTTCCGCGCCTCTCTATCGAGTTCGCCTCTCTGGCGGCCCTTGCCCATCAGATCCTGCGCTGGGAAAAGGAAAGCCGTTACTGTGCAGCGTGCAGCGGCATCCTTGACCGGGTTGGCGGCGGCTGGGGGAAGTGCTGCCCAAACTGTCAGACCCTCCGCTTTCCGGCGATTCATCCCTGCGTGATTGTACTGATTCATCGTCCCGGCGAACTTCTTCTCGCCCGCAAGGCCGAGTGGCCGGCGGGCCGCTACAGTCTGGTCGCCGGTTTTCTCGATTTTGGTGAGGCCCTCGAAGAAACGGTGGTCCGCGAGATAAAAGAAGAGACAGGGGTCACGGTCAAGGATATCTGTTACATCGGCAGTCAGGCCTGGCCCTTTCCGGGTCAGATCATGGCGGGATTTACTGCCGAGTACGCTGGTGGCGAGCTCTGTGTCGATCCGCACGAGCTTGAGGATGCGCGATGGTTCTCCCTTGACGCTCTCCCCGAACTGCCGCCCCCCCGCAGTATCGCCCGTTTTCTTATCGATCAGCATCTTGGAGCAGCGATGGGCGGGCCGTTGGTTTCCTCCTCTTTTTGCCATCGCCGCTACCGTCTGGTGCCAGCCCGGATCGGCATGCTCCGTTTTCTTGTTGAAGGCTACGATGGCACCCTCTTTCTGCGCACCATCGAAGCATCGACAGCCGTTGTCGAGCTGAGTTGGTCAGAGACTTGTGCTGCTGATGCCGAAGGAATTCTGGCTGCCCTCAGTGCCGAACTGGAGATGGTGTTGGAAGTAGACTTGTGAGCGAAATTTTATTGGGAGCAAATAAGACGTTTGTGTTATCAATGGCGCGTTTACCCACTCTACGCGCAGGATAGTCGCAGGCATTGCTTGTGTCGGCGCCATGGATTCGGGGATGGCAATCTCAATTTGTTGCAAAAAAGGAGCTAGTATGGACCTCATGAAACCGGAAAAATATTTCGCTGACTGGCTGGAACGGGAAGAGCTCGCCGAGATGATGCTCCCCCTGATCGGCCGGCTTTATCGCCGCGGCGTGGTCATCACCGTTTACGCCCGTACCCTGTCGAACGGTTCGGCCATCGATATTCTCAAGGCGCACCGTTTTGCCCGCCAGATTCTGGAAAATGACCTTTCGGTGCGTGAAACCGCCCCGGTTCTCGTCGCCCTCAGCCGCCTTGATCTCGCCCCCTGTCGCATCGATATCGGCAAGCTGACGGTGCGTTATCTCGCCGAAAATAGCGGTGATGTCGACGCTTTCGTGTGTCGCGAACTCGCCGAGGTCAATACCGGCCAAGCGCCGGTGCTGGAGAAGCCACGCGATGTCGTTCTGTACGGATTCGGCCGCATCGGCCGCCTCCTCGCCCGTATCCTCACCGAGAAGACCGGTGGCGGCGACAAGCTGCGGTTGCGCGCCGCCGTGGTGCGTAAAGGGAGCGATGACGATCTGATGAAGCGCGCCTCGCTGCTGCGACGCGATTCGATTCATGGCCATTTCAACGGCGCCATCACCATCGATGAAGAAGAGAATGCCATTATTGCCAATGGCAATATGATCCGGATTATCTACGCCGATGCCCCTGAAAAGGTCGATTACACCGAGTATGGGATCAACGACGCCATCCTCATCGATAACACCGGCAAGTGGCGGGATCGTGAAGGGTTGAGTCGTCACCTCGCCGCGCAGGGGATTTCCAAGGTCATCCTCACCGCACCGGGCAAAGGGGATGTGCCGAATGTCGTCTTCGGCATCAACAACGAACTCATTACCGCCAACGAGGCGATCTTTTCGGCAGCGAGCTGCACCACCAACGCTATCGTGCCGGTCCTCAAGGCGGTCCATGATCGTTTCACCATCGTCAATGGCCATGTCGAGACCTGTCACAGCTACACCAACGACCAGAATCTTATCGACAATTACCACAAAGCTTCGCGGCGCGGCCGTAGCGCCCCACTCAACATGGTCATCACCGAGACCGGCGCTGCCAAGGCCGTGGCTAAAGTCCTTCCGGAGCTGAGTGGAAAATTGACCGGTAACGCCATTCGCGTGCCGACCCCCAACGTTTCGCTAGCGATTCTTAACCTGACCCTCGGTAAAGAGACGAGTGTCCAGGAATTGAACAGTTACCTGCGCGATATCTCTCTGGAATCTCCCCTTCAGAATCAGATCGACTACACCAACTCCCCCGAGGTCGTCTCCAGCGACTTTGTCGGTTCCCGCCATGCCGGCATCGTCGATTCTCTCGCTACTATCGTCCAGGGCAATCGTTGTGTCCTGTATATCTGGTACGATAACGAGTTTGGTTATAGCTGCCAGGTTGTACGCATGGTACAGCGCATGGCCGGGGTGGAGTTGCCGGCTTTTCCGAAATAGTTGTTGAAACGAAGGAGCATGCTCCTGCCTGCGATGATCGTGATCTGGAGCTCGCCCCTCCTAAACACAAAGACGCCGTCCTAATCGGGACGGCGTCTTTGTGTTTAGGAGGGGCGAGAGTTAATTCGTGACCTTAGTACCATCTTTCGCTGCTGTGATTCTCACCGTGACAGTTGCCGTTGCAGGTGGTATTCCCCCCTGACTGTGATATTGAAATTCCGGCGCCGACGCCGGTCATGATCACCGTGGCGCCGGTGGTCTGGTCGAAGTGATTAACATTCCCCGGTCCGAAGGCCGCCCCGTGGCAGACAGCACAGGTGTTGAGCGGGGTATTACTGATTTCGCTGCTGTGCCGTCCCTCAGCATGTCGCCCCCGACGGTTCGGGGTCAGAGCGCCGGCAACTCCGGCACCGTTAGGCGGTACGCTGTGGCAGGAGACGCAGCCGCTATTGTTGGTGATGGGGCTGGCTCGATGGCAGCTGGTGCAGGCCGGTCCGACCGTGCCGGTTCCACCAAGCCCAGTATGACACATGCTACAAGCGGCGGCGAAGGTGCTCTTGGTTCCGTTGCTGTGCCGCCACTGACCGTCGTACCAGCGGACGTTTTCGCGGGTCCCGGCTGAGGGGTGGGCGGTGTTGGTATTGTGGCAGGTTTCACAGCCAGTGCCGCCGATACCGACGTTGTAGCGCGGGTTGGTGGTGGACGCCTGGCCGTGACAGGCCTTGCAGGCAACGAGGTTGGCGCGGGCCGAGGGGCCGTGATTGGCCGGCAGGAGGAAAGAGCCGTCGAGAGCGTGAGGAGCAGTCCCGCCTCCTTCCCCGCCGTAGTCGGCAAACTGTACCGTCAGTGCCGAATTGCTCAACCGGTGGGCGGCATCATTGCCATGACAGCCGGCGTTGTCGCAACCAAAATTGGTCTGATTGTAGCCCGTTCCCGTCGTTGGAGAGGGACCGTTCATGTTGATCTGGCCGTTCCAGTGATCGCCGGGCACGCCGGTGAGGACATCGAAAGTCAGATAGTTGGCGTTGGGTGAGAGGTGTCCGCTGCTGCCGGTATTGCTGCTCTTGACCCCGTGGCAGACGGCACACTGATCATGCGACCCCACCGCGGCGACGGCGCCGTGATTGACCAGGGCACCGCCGAGGGCGGCCACCAACGGCTCGGCGGTCACCCCGTCCGGCGGATAGCCGTGGCAGGCAGTGCAGTCGAGGTTGAAGAGAGTGGTGTCGGCATGACATACCAGGCAGCTCTGCCCCGGCGTGCCCCCGGCCGCATTGACGCCGCCGATGCCATCGAGATTGACGCCATGGCAGAGGGTGCAGGCGTTAGCGATGTTTCCGGACAGATAGTGAAAGACATTGTTGTCCGGGCCGGCCCAGGTTGCTGGATGGGCGTAGAAGGGGGGATGGCAGGTTTCGCAGCCGGTGGCCAGGGTGCCGATGGTAACATTAAAGCGGGGATTGGAGCCAGGGCCGGAGGTGCCCGGCACGGCATGGCAGTTCTGGCAGGCAACCAGGTCCTGCCTGGCGTCCCGGCCATGCGCCGCTGGCGCCTGGTAACTGCCGTCGACGGGGTGAGGAGCGGTGAGCGGTCCGCTGCCGTGGCAGATGGTGGTGCTATTGTCCTCGTTGGTATGGTTGGCGGTAAAACAACTTGGAGCGGTGGGGACCGGACCCGTACCAGGTCCGGTGGTCAGATGGCAGAGGGCGCAACTGCGTTCCTGGGTGGTTTCGTCGATCCCGCGGTGACTCGCAGCATAGGCGGGACCCGGGTCGTTCGTCCCCTGCCAGTTGGTTGGATGGGCCGAGGCGGAAGGATGGCAGAGGTTACAGTTACCGCTGGGATTAATCTCGACGCCGACCGGGTCGGTATAGAGATCGGCGACGAAGCCGCCGTTGAAATTGCTCTCCGGCCGGCCATGGCAATTGCGGCAGACAATCTGATCAGGCTTGGCTGTCGGTCCATGAGCAGTCGGGGCGGTAAAGGGGAGCGCGTGCGGTGCCGGCGGGTTTCCCTGCGGCCCGTGACAAGCGACGTTAAAGCAGCTGGGACCGGTACTCCCCCCTTCCAGGGTCGGGCCGTGACAAGCCGCGGTGGCGCAGGTGGTCCAGCTGATGGTCTGGGCAAAGGTCTGGTGGTCGGCCACGACGTCAACCCAACCTCCCGGATGCACGGAGGTGAAGGGAGGGCCGGAACTGTGACAGTTAAAGCAGTTCACGGCGTTGCCGCTTCCGGAGAATTCGACCCCGTGACAACCTTGGCAGCTGTTCAGATCGGCGTTGGCGGCTGCTGCGTGTTGAACGAGCCACCCCGCAGGATGGATCTGCCCCGGCAGTGGGGCATCGGTGTTGCGGTCGGAACAGCCGCCCGCGATCAACATAAAGATCACTGCAATAAGAGCGTAGATGGAGTTTTTCATCTTTATCCTCCTGGCTGTTAACCGTGACAGGGTCTGCAGGTCTCGGACGCTTTCGGGTTACCGTGACAACGATAGCAGGAGGTCGGATCGAGGCGACCGTCGATCACGTGGCGACTCTGGTAATCACCGCGATGCGGCATCCCCCGGAAGGTCTCGCTCTGATTCTTCAATGAGGGTTTGAGCTCAATCCCGGTGGCATGGCATTCGTTGCAGAAACTCTGCTGATGACACATGGCGCAGACCTGGGCGCTGCGGCTGGCAACGGAGCGGTGGGTGGTAGCAAAGGTCGGAGTGTGATTGAAATCGGCATAGGCGAGCTTGTCGCTGCGTGATTCATGACAATCGACACAGATCGGCCGGATGTGGCTCAACCCTACATCGGCCGGGTGCTGAGCGGGGAGATAGTTTGACGAAGAACAGGCATAAAGGACGCCGAGCGTCGCGACCGTAGTCACCAGGGCGATGAGAAATCGTACAGGCATAAGTTTTCTCCTTGAGATGAATGGCGGATAGAGATTTTTGCCCTTAGAGGCCAAAGCGATAATTCATCACCAGCATGCCGCGAAAATCGCTGTCAAAATTCGGATCAACACTGTAATCACCCGAGAGCTTCAGTTCGAGACGATCCTTGAAGAAACGCTGACCGGCGCCGAGAGAGGCAAAGAACGAGCTGTCTTTGCCGTAGATTGATTCATCGTAGAGGGCATAAACAAGATCGCCACTGACAAAGGATCCCAGGCGCTCGTTGGGGCGATCCCAATAAAAGAAGAGACGGCTGAGCAGATAATTGTTCTTCGCCGCATCCCCTTGCATCGTCCCGAGTTCGCCGCCAATCTGCGTCAACGCTGCTCCGTGCCAAGTGACGAGCCCGGCGTAATAAGTCGCTGTGTCGTCGTTGACATGGTAGGTGAAGTGTTTGACTTTGGCGCCGATATCCCACTTGGAGGTTTTCCCCCAGAGGATGTCGGTTCCATAGGTGGTCAAACCTTCATTGCTTTGGGTGAGAATGGAGAAGGGGTTGGGGGTGCGGTTGCCATAGGCGAAGTAGTCGCGATAATCGTATTTTTCAAAGAAGGGGCGGATGGAGAAGTCGCCGAGAGTGACCGGGACTTCATAAAAATGTTCTCCCCAGCCATCGTTCTCGAGATTGTAACTCGATCGTCCGGAGAGGCTGATCCCCGCGGGGAGTTTGAAGGCGGTGTCGATCCCGAGTTGCTGATTCTGCTTATCGCCGTCGTTACTGAGCTGTTGATAAGAAAGGCCGATTGCGTAGCGACTGTTGAGATGGTGGGCGATGCGCCCGCCGTAAATGTAATCACCGCTGCGACCCTGGATTGTGCTGAAGGCGACCGGGAAGCCGCCGTAGGCCGAGAGGGAGAATTTGTCGCCCAGATTGGTGAAGAGGCTCAAGCCGTCGATGCTGTCGTTGGCAATGCCGGCGACGATCTGTTGACGACCGAGGCGCAGGTTGAGGTTGCTGAAGGGGCGGGTGTACTCCAGATAGCCGTAGAGAAGTTCGGCGGTGCTGTTGTCCTCATAGTAGTCGTTACGAGCGAGGTCGGTTCGTCCCCAGCCGTAGAGGTGCAGCGAGAGCCCCTTGGTGTTGTATTGACCGATATCGGCCTGCAAATATTCATAGACCGGGGCGACGCTTTCGTCCTTGTTGGTCAGATTATCGCGTTGAAAGAGGCGGAAGAGGGTGGTCGACTGGATTTCAACTGGCATCGCCGCAGCGGCGACAGGGGGAAGGATGTGACTGATCAAGATTACGGTTACGCAGATGGAAAGGCTTAAGAGCGTCAGTCGCCAGCGATTCATAATACCTCCTGAATTGGCAATGGTAAGGATGACTGCGATTTTTTGTTGACAAGCATACTGTGTTTTAACCACATAATTATGAATATGCAAGAGCGATTAGAATTAAAATAGTTATATTTCTCGTTAGGCACGGTTTGCGCGCAAAGAATCTTTATTATTTTAGGGAATTGCACCGCCATCAGGTGCGTGGTAGGATTTCAACGAAAAAAAATAAGAGAGGATATTGCCATGCAAAGCCAGGTCTTTATGACCGATATGCGCACCGGGAACCGGGAGAATCTCCACGACAAGCTGGAGAGATTGGTTGCCTTGGCCGGCCTTCCCGGCGTGGTCAGTAAAGGGGATCTCACCGCCATCAAGATTCATTTTGGCGAGCGCGGCGGGCATGCTTATATCCGTCCGACCTTTATCCGTCGCCTTGTCGACAAGATCAAGGTGGCCGGCGGCAAGCCCTTTCTCACCGATTCCTGCACCCTTTATCCGGGTCAGCGCAAGGAAGCTGTCTCGGCGCTGGTCTGCGGCATCGAGAACGGTTTTGACTTTGCCGTCGCCGGCGCGCCGCTGATCCTTTGTGACGGGCTGCGCGGCCACTCGGCGCGGCGGGTGAAGATCCCCGGCGAGATTCTGGAGGACGTCGATATCGCTCTCGGCATCCTCGAAGCCGATGCGCTGCTCTGCGTTTCCCACTTCAAATGTCACGAACTGACCGGTTTCGGCGGCGCTCTCAAAAATCTCGGTATGGGCTGTTCGAGTCGGGAAGGGAAGATGGAGCAGCACTCCAATGTTGCGCCGGAGGTGGCAGAGGCGGTCTGCACCGGCTGCGCCGCCTGCCTCAAAGCCTGCGCCCATGACGCCATTTTCATCGTCGCGAAGAAGGCAAAGATCGACGAAAAGCGCTGCGTCGGCTGCGGCCGCTGCATCTCCGTCTGTGAAGAGACGGCGATCCGTGTGCAATGGAATGAAGCGCCAGCTCTGGTCATGCAGAAGATGGCCGAATATGCTTTGGGGGCGACGGAAGGCAAGAAAGGAAAAACTCTTTATATCAACTTTGTGACTCAGGTCTCGCCGGCCTGTGACTGCTACGGCCATTCCGATTCCCCGATCGTCGCCGATCTCGGTATCCTCGCCTCCATCGACCCGGTTGCCCTTGATCAGGCCTGCGCCGATCTCGTTCTCGCCGCGCCGGGGCTGCCGAATACGGCGCTGCAGAGCGGTCAGGCACCGGGCGGCGACAAGTTTCGCGGTGTTCACCCTGATGTCCCCTGGGAAGTGCAGCTCGAGCACGCCGAGAAGATCGGCCTCGGCTCGCGTCGCTATGAGCTGGTCAACCTCCAGCCGAAGAATCCGAAAGGGTGGTAAGAAAAGATAGTTTTCAAGAGGAAAGAGCCGGTAATCTTGCGATCGACCGGCTCTTTCCTCTTTGTGGGTTACTACCGCTCGGCAAACCTTTGGCAGGCCTCAACCACGCAAATAATGTCCTCGGCACGAAGATCGAGGTGGGTGACGAAGCGCAGAGCGTCGTAACCGCCCACCAGAATTCCCTGCTCCCGCAAATATCCCTTCAGCGCCTCTTCCCGGTTGTTCTCCACCGTCACAAAGACCATATTGCTCTGCACTGTCGCCAAGTCGATGTGCAAGCCGGGGAGAGGAGCCAACCCCTCGGCGAGGATGCGGGCGAGGGCATGATCGTGGGCGAGGCGGGGAAGGTTATGCTCTAACGCATAAAGACCGGCGGCAGCGAGAATGCCGGCCTGGCGCATGCCGCCGCCGACCATCTTGCGCCAGTGGCGCGCTTCACGGATCAAGTCGCGGCCGCCGCAAAGGAGGGCGCCGACCGGAGCGCCGAGCCCTTTGGAGAGGCAGATCGAAGCGGAATCGACGGTGGCGACCAGCTCGGCCGGGTCGATGCCCAAGGCCACAGCGGCATTGCCAAGACGGGCGCCGTCGAGGTGGAGAGCGAGACCCTGCTGTCGCGTCAAAGTCTGCATCTGCTGGTGATAGCGCAGCGACAGGACTTTGCCGGCATGGGTATTCTCCAGACAAAGGAGGCGGGTGCGGGCGTAGTGATCGTTTATCGGCTTGATGGCGCGGAGGATCCGTTCGGCACTAATCGTCCCGTCCGCCTCCATGGCAAGAGGTTGCGGCGAAATACCGCCAAGGACGGCGCCACCGCCGCCTTCGCAGCGGTAACAATGTGCCTGATCCCCGGCGAGATATTCGTCGCCACGCCGGCAGTGTGCCAATAGGGCCAAAAGATTCCCCTGCGTGCCGCTGCTGACGAAGAGGGCGCTTTCGCAGCCAAAGCGTTCGCAGGAAAAGGCTTCGAGGCGGTTGACGGTTGGATCTTCGCCGTAAACATCATCCCCGACCTCAGCGGCGATCATGGCGGCGCGCATTTCCGGCGAGGGACGGGTGACGGTGTCGCTGCGCAGGTCGATGTTTAGCATTTAAGTAACTCCCAAAATAACCTGAAAAAATAGTCGGACACGGATTAACACGGATGAAACGGATAAAAGACAGATAAATCAGGTTGAATCCCTTTTAAATCCGTCAAATCAGATTTTATCCGTGTGCTGAATGCTTTTGCTGAAAATGATTATTCCTGCCGCAATCGCTTTGCCTCAAGAGAAAAAAACAGTTATGCTCGGGCGCTCAGGTGAAGATTTTGACTTGAACGGATAAGAAAGGGGAAGAGACCGTATGGCCCGGAAAATTTTTGTCGCTGCCACCGGAAAAGATTGTGGAAAGACGACCACCAGCCTTTCACTTCTGCACCTCGCCAGTAAAAAATACGGCAAGGGCCGAGTCGGCTTCATGAAGCCCTTCGGGCCGAAACCCGCCGAGTACCGCGGGGTGATCGTCGATAAGGACGCCGCCCTCACCGCCGAGATCTTCGGTCTGGAGCAGGACCCCACCCTCCTTTCTCCGGTCGTTGTCGATCGCGCCACCACCCGTGCTTTTCTCGACGGAGAATTCACCGCCGCGTTCCTGCATGAGAAGATCCGCAGTGCCCTGGACGAACTCGAGCATCAATACGACTTCATTGTTATCGAGGGATCGGGACATGGTGGTGTCGGCTCGATCTTCGATCTCAGCAATGCCGAGGTGGCCAGGATCACCGATGCTCCGGTGATGATCGTCACCGGCGGCGGCATCGGCAATGTCGTTGATGCCACCGCTCTCAACATCGCTCTTTTCCGCCAGGCAGGTGTCGAGGTCAAACTGGTATTGACCAACAAGGTCGATCCGGCCAAACGGGAGCAGAGCCTGCACTACCTCACCCTCGCCTTTGCCCGCATCGGGGTGCCGGTGCGTATCGGCTTCGATTATGCACCGCTCCTTGCCAATCCGACCCTGAACCGGGTGGCAAAAGTCCTCGGGGAGACCTTGCGCGCCACCCCGCAGGAAGCGCAGCGGATTATCCTCCACCAGCAGCTCGGGGCCGCTTCGTCGCAACGGGTCATTGATCTTCTCGAAGATTCAACCCTGCTGATGGTCAACTCTTCTCGTGATGAACTCCTGGTAACGACTTCGTCCCTTTATCATCTCCCCGAATATAAAAGGAAAATTGCCGGACTCCTCATCGCCGGTCTCAACCCGATTTCGAAAATTACTCAGCAGATCATCGATGATTCGGGGGTTCCTTATCTGCGGACGATGATCACCAATTCCGAGACCTTTACCCTCCTGTCCAACGACGTCTCGAAGACGACCGCCGATGATAAAGAAAAGATTGAACTGATCTACAGTATGGCCGAGCGTCAGCTCGATTTCGACGCCATCGAAGCACTGGTGGTGTAGGGGCGACCCGGTGGGTCGGCCTGGGCGAGGCACCGCCTCGCCCCTACGGTAATCGTGTTATTTTCCGTACTTTTCCAACACGCCCGGAATCTCTTTTTTGATCCGGGCGATGCGGGTGGCATCGGATGGGTGTGTACTGAGGAATTCCGGGGGCGCTTGCCCCCCTTTTTGCGCCGCCATCCGTTCCCAGAAGCTGATGGCGGCATGCGGATCATAGCCGGCCATGGTCATGAAGACCAAGCCGAGCTGGTCGGCTTCATTCTCCTGCAATCGACCGTAAGGGAGGAGCGCTCCGTACTGGGTGCCAACGCCGTAGACCGACATCCAGAGCTGTCGAGTTGCTGCCGACTTCGTCGACATCGCGGTCGAGAGTGCGATCCCCCCCATCTGAGAAATCAGTCCTTGACTCATCCGCTCATTGCCATGTTCAGCAATAGCGTGGGCGATTTCGTGGGCAAGGACGACCGCCAGTCCGGCATCATCGCGGGTCACCGGCAGGATGCCGGTGTAGACGACCACCTTACCGCCGGGCATGCACCAGGCATTGACCTGCGGATCTTCGACCAGGTTGAACTCCCATTGGTAATCAGCGAGATGGCTTTCCAGGCCGATGTCGGCAAAATAGCGTTCGACCGCCTGCTGGATCTTCGTCCCGACCCGCTTGACCGTCGTTGTCTGCTCCGGGTTGGCGCTGACCTTGTTCTCCTTGATGAAGGTACCGTATTCCTGGGCGCTCATGGCGAGCATGGAGGAACCGGGGATGAGGTTGAGCTGGGAACGGCCGGTAATCGGCACGGTTGAGCAGGCGGTAAGGAGGAGCAGCGTCAGAGTGAGAGTAATGAGTCGGCACATAAAAATCTCCTCAAATGGATAGACTGGGTTAGCGTAGCGTAACCCGAAGTTTTTTGGCAAGTGTAGCATATTTTTCTTTGACTTTTATCCTGCTGACAATTACAACTGCCGCACAATCGATGACCAAGCGGTCTGGTGCCGTACCCTTGCCGGTACGGATAATAGGGAAGCGGGTGCAAATCCCGCGCTGTCCCGCAACTGTCAGGGTGGACTGATCTCGCATAATCCCACTGGGGAAACCTGGGAAGGGGCGAGTGAGGGTTGATCCCCAAGCCAGGAAACCTGCCAAGCCGACGCTGTTTTGGAACCTCCGTGGAAAGAGGGGCCGGAAGCGGAGGTCTATGCGCACCCTCGATTTCGAGCCCTATTCCGCCTGCGGAGTGGGGCTTTTTCATTACTGAATCATCTAAACCCAGGAGTTGAAATTCATGTTGACCCAGATCGAAGCTGCCCGCCAGGGCATCGTTACCCCGCAAATGGCCATTGTTGCCCGTGACGAACAACTCAGTGAAGCTTATATCCTGGAGAACGTCGCTAGCGGCAAGATCGTCATCCCCTGGAACCACAATCGTAAGCCGAAGGTTGTCGGCATCGGCAAGGGGCTCTCGACTAAGGTCAATGCCTCCATCGGCACCTCCTCCGATATTGTCGATTACGCTGCTGAAATCCGTAAAGCCATCGCTGCCGAGGAATCAGGCGCCGACACCCTGATGGAACTCTCGGTCGGCGGCGATCTCGACCGGGTGCGGCGCGAAGTCATCGCCAGCGTCGATTTGCCGGTCGGCAATGTCCCCCTTTACCAGGCCTTCTGCGAAGCAGCACGGCGTTATGGCGATCCCAACAAGCTCGACAAGGAGCTCCTTTTCGACCTCATCGAACAGCAGTGCAGCGATGGCATGGCCTTCATGGCGGTCCATTGCGGCATCAACCTTTACACCATCGAGCGCCTGCGCAAGCAGGGCTACCGTTACGGCGGCCTGGTCAGCAAGGGCGGCGTCTCGATGGTAGCGTGGATGATCGCCAACCAGCAGGAGAATCCCCTTTACGAACACTTCGATCGGGTGGTAAGTATCCTCAAGAAGTACGACACCGTCCTCTCCCTCGGCAACGGCCTGCGCGCCGGCGCGATCCACGACTCCTCCGATCGGGCGCAGATCCAGGAGCTCCTCATCAACTGCGAGCTCGCCGAGCTCGGCCGCGACATGGGCTGCCAGATGCTGGTCGAAGGGCCCGGCCATGTCCCCCTCGACGAGATCGAAGGGAATATCCAGCTGCAAAAGCGCATGAGCGGCGGCGCCCCTTACTACATGCTCGGCCCCATTGCCTGCGATGTCGCCCCCGGCTTCGATCACATCACCGCCGCCATCGGCGCCGCCCAGTCGAGCCGCTACGGCGCCGACCTGATCTGCTATATCACCCCCGCCGAGCATCTCGCCCTCCCCAACGAAGAGGATGTGCGCATGGGGGTCAAGGCCGCCAAGATCGCCGCCTACATCGGCGACATGAACAAATATCCGGAGAAGGGGCGCGAGCGCGACAAGGAGATGTCGAAAGCGCGCCGCGATCTTGATTGGGGGAAACAGTTCGAGCTCGCCCTCTACCCCGAAGATGCCAAGGCGATCCGCGCCAGTCGCACCCCCGAGGACGAAAATACCTGCACCATGTGCGGTGATTTCTGCGCTTCGCGCGGGGCCGGGAAGCTGTTTAACGGTGATCTCAAAGGGGACAAGATCTGAATTCACCACCCCCGACCCCTCCTTGTGAATAAGGAGGGGAGGTTTTGACCAAAGTCCCCCTCCTTGACAAGGAGGGGCTAGGGGTGGTGGCCCTTGGCGATGGGAGGCGCGTATATGAATTTCATCAGGTTTGAACCATGACGACTTCCCTCCTCCTCACCTTCCTCGGCGCGTCGTTGGCGATCACGGTGGCACCGGGGCCGGACAACCTCTTTATCCTCACCCAGGGGATTGCGCGGGGGCGGCGGGCGGCGATCATCACCGCCCTCGGCATGTGCAGCGGCATCAGCATTCATACCCTCGCTGCGGCGCTGGGGATCTCGGCGATCTTCGCGACTTCGGCCCTCGCCTTTAGCGCCGTCAAGTACGCCGGCGCCGCTTATCTCCTCTATCTTGCTTGTCTGACCCTGCGCCACAGCGGCGCGGTACGACTCGGGCAGGCGGATGCGCGGCCGGCGCTGGACCTCTTCAAACGCGGCTTCATCATGAACGTCCTCAACCCCAAGGTTGCCCTCTTCTTCCTCGCCTTTCTCCCCCAGTTCGTCAATCCGCAGAACGGTTCCGTCCCGGCGCAGATGCTCCTCCTCGGTGGCCTCTTCATGGCGCAGGCGGTGGTCCTCTTCACCACCCTCGGCTACTTTGCCGGGAGCATTGGTGGCTATCTGCTGGCGCGGCCGCGACTGGCGAAATATTTGGATGGTTTGACGGCTGGGGTCTTTACGGCGCTGGCGTTACGGCTGGCTTTTGCGGAGAGATGAGGATTACGAAAGGCGTTTCACACGGATTGTACGGATGAAACGGATAAAATCAGATTAATCAAGACAATAGACTCTGGACCGGTTCTTTATGTTAAATCCGTGAAAATCCGTCTAATCAGATTTTATCCGTGTGCAGAATGCATTTGACCGGATAATGGTTCGTCCCTACGTGGCAATAAATTTCAACGCCTTCTTGTGCGCGCCGTGCAGGGATAATCCGCGCAAAACCTCCGCGTCAACCCACTCCGCCTTCCCTTCAGCGACCCGCCCCCACTCTTCCACCTGACCACTGAAAAGCCGCAGATCGACCTTGAAATGGCTGTAGGCATGAGCGACCCGCCCGGTTTCGCGGATGTCACCCACGCCGTAAGTGGCAGCGAGAACGGCGGCGATGGTCGTTGGATCGTCTCTGACGGCGACGACGCAGGTCGGGAATTCCCAGAGGCCGCCGAGCATCCCGCTCAAGGGACGGCGTTCGACCCGCCAGCGATTGTCGCGTTCCAGCAGCAGGGCGACCTGCAGCACCGTCGGCACCGCCTTGGTCTTCCGTCTCTCCGGCAACGCGTCTTGCCGTCCCTGCGCGAAGGCATGACAATGCGCAGCGAGGGGACAGAGGGAACAGGTCGGTTTGGTCGGGGTGCAGCAGGTGGCGCCGAGGTCCATGATCGCCTGAGCGTAGTCACCGGCGCGCTCAGGCGGAGTCACCGCCTCGGCCGATTGCCAGAGGATCTTCTCCGCCGCTGAGCTGCGCGGGTCGCCATCAAGGGCGAGGAGGCGCACCAGCACCCGGCGGACATTGCCGTCGAGGATGACGCCGCGCTCGCCAAAGGCGATGGCGCGGATCGCCCCGGCGGTGGAGCGGCCGACGCCGGGAAGATCGGTCAGCTCTTCGAGGGACGAGGGGAAAGAACCACCATAGTCGTTCATCACCCGCTGCGCCGCCGCATGCAGGTTGCGGGCGCGGGAGTAGTAACCGAGGCCGGCCCAGGCGTCGATCACCGCCTCGATCGGCGCGCTGGCGAGGGTGGCGACAGCGGGGAAACGGGCGAGGAAGCGCTGGTAATAGGGGATGACCGCCGTCACCGTCGTCTGCTGGAGCATGATCTCGGAGAGCCAGATGCAATAGGGATCAGAGGTGTGGCGCCACGGCAGGTCACGGCCGACCTGGCCGTACCAGGCGAGGAGGAGCGGGGCGATGGAGATCAACCAATCTCCCCCAGCGCCTTCAACGTCGTCTCCATCTCCGCATCCGTGCCGATGGTAATCCGCATCCCGTGTGCCAGGAGCGGATCGGAGAAGTAGCGCACGAGAATCTTGCGGGCGAAGAGGGCATCGTAAACCCGCTTGCCATTTCCATCCGGCGGCGAGGCAAAGACGAAGTTGGTGCGCGACTCGACGATGGTGTAGCCGATTTCCTTGAGACCGGCGATGAAGCGTTCGCGGGTGGCGCGGATCTTGGCGACGGTGGCGGCGAGGTGCGCCTGATCAGCGAGGGCGGCGCTGCCGGCGACGAGGGCGAGGCGGTCGAGGTGGTAGTGGTCGCGGATCTTGTCGAGGGCGGCGACTACCTCGGGGCGGGCGACGGCGAGGCCGAGGCGCATCCCGGCGAGGGAGTAGCTCTTGGAGAAGGTGCGGGTGACGACGACGTTTTCGTACTTCTTGACCAGCGCCATCGCCGTGAAGTCGGCGAAATCGACGTAGGCTTCATCGACGATCAGCATGCCTGCGCAGCGCTGCGCGATCTCCTCGATGTAGGCGAGGGGGAAGGAAAAACCGAGGGGGGCGTTCGGTGAGGTGAGGAAGAAAATCTTTCCCTCGAAACGGGCCGGGAAGTCCTTGATGCGGAAGTCGTCGGTGAGGCCGAAGGTCGTGATTCTCGCCCCCTGGATCTCGGCGAGGGTGGCGTAATAGGAGTAGGAAGGATGGATGTAGGCGACCTCCTCCTCTTCGCCGGCAAAGGCGCGGATCAGGTTGTTGAGGAGCTCGTCGGAACCGTTGGCGGTGATCACCCAACTCGGGTCAAACCCGTAAAGCTCCGCCGCCACCTGACGCATCTGTTTGCTGCTGGGGTCGGGGTATTTGCGCAGATTCTCGCCGTCAGCGCCGATCTCGGCGAGGAGCGCTTCCCGAACCTTCACCGAAGGCGGGTAAGGGTTTTCGTTGGTGTTGAGCTTGATCCACGGCTCATGATCAGGGGGCTGGAAGCCGGGGACGTAGCCGGCCATGTCACGAATGGCTTTGCGTAAGGGTTGCATGGGAGACCTCGATTTGTTTATGTGTGTTCTTGATCCAATAAATTTTGAGACCTTACCACCCCCAGCCCCTCCTTGATAAGGAGGGGCTGGGGGTGGTGGCTTTTAGTATTCTTCTAAAATCTCATACAGCGTATTCCGCTTCGCCGGCGTAAACCCCGCGCCGCGGGCAATTTCGACGATCTCCTCAATCGACAGGCGGAAGTCACAACCGGCGGCGGCGACGACGTTTTCTTCTAACATGGTGCCGCCGAGGTCGTTGGCGCCGAAACGGAGCGCCACCTGGGCCATCATCGCGCCCTGCGTCACCCAGCTCGCCTGGATGTTGTCGATATTCTGCAGAACAATACGCGACAGGGCGAGGACGCGCAGGTAGGCGACGCCGCTGGCGGTTTCGCCGCCGAGTTCGGTATTCCCCGGCTGGTAGGTCCAGGGGATAAAGGCTGTGAAGCCGCCGGTTCTGGCCTGCAGTTCACGGATGACGAGAAGGTGCTCGACAATATCTTCCGGCGCTTCGCTGCTACCGAACATCATCGTCGCGGTGGTGCGCATGCCGAGGCGATGCGCCTCTTCCATCACCGCCAGCCAGTCGCTGGTGCCGATCTTGTTGGGGCTGATCGCCAGACGGACGGAGTCGACGAGGACTTCGGCGCCGCCACCGGGGATGGAAGCGAGGCCGGCGGCCTTGAGGCGCCCCAGACAATCCTCCATGCTGATCCCCGACTGTTTGGCGATGTGGATGACCTCGGCCGGGGAAAGGGAGTGGATCTGTACACTCGGGAAGCGGCTGCGGATGAGGCGAAAGAGTTCCTCGAACCATTCGATGCGCAGCTCGGGATGGAGTCCTCCCTGCATGAGGAGCTGGGTACCTCCGTGCTCAACCAATCCCTGCACCTTTTCCATGATCGTTTCGTAATCGAGGAGGTAGCTGTCGGCGTCGTCAAGGTTGCGGTAAAAGGCGCAAAACTTACACTTCGAGGTGCAGACGTTGGTGTAGTTGACATTGCGGTCGATGACGAAGGTCACGCGGTGCTGGGGATGTTTTTTCTCGCGGATGGCGTCGGCGAGCTGGCCGAGGGCGAGAAGGTCGGCTTCGCGCAGCAGCCAGAGGGCCTCGTCGCGGTCGATGGGAGTGCCGGCGGTGATTTTATTTTGGATAATCTCAAATGGTTTCATTGGCGTCATGTTGTGGATGGGCGACCCACCGGGTCGCCCCTACGGAAAATTGGTTTGGCGTGTAGGGGCGACCCGGTGGGTCGCCCGCTTGGGCATCAATAAGCCCGCAGCTCGTTATACAAGGTATCCCGCTCCACCGGGATTTTCCCGGCCTCGCGGATCAATCCGCAGAGCTGCTCTTTGGAGAGGGCCTGCGGCGAAGCGGCGCCGGCGTCGTGGCCGATCTTCTCCTCAATCACCGTGCCGTCGAGATCGTTGACCCCGAAGGTGAGGCTGACCTGGGCGATCTTGAGGCCGAGCATGACCCAGTAGGCCTTGATGTGTGCAAAGTTGTCGAGATAGAGGCGGCTGATCGCCAACGTCTTGAGGGCATCGATCCCCCCTGGTCCTTTGGCGCCGGCAATCTTGGTGTTGTCGGGCTGGAAGGCGAGGGGGATGAAGGCCTGAAAACCGTGGGTCTGATCCTGTAAGGCCCGGAGCTTGTGGAGATGATCGACGCGGTCGGTCGCGGTTTCGATGTGGCCGAAGAGCATCGTTGCGTTGCTCTTTAATCCGGTGCGATGCGCCAAGGCGGTGACTTCCAGCCAGCGTTCGCCGGAGATCTTCTCCGGGCAGATCTTTTCCCGCACTCGCGCCCCGAGGATCTCGGCGCCACCGCCGGGCATCGAGCCGAGGCCGGCGAGTTTGAGTTCTTCGATGACCGATTCGACACTCTGGCCGGTGAGGCGGGCAAAGTAGTCGATCTCGACCGCGGTGAAGGCCTTGATATGCAGATCCGGTGAGTCGGCGCGAATAGCGGCGAGCATCTCCAGATAGAAGTCAAAGGGGAGGTCGGGGTGGAGGCCGCCGACCATGTGCAGTTCGGTGGCGCCGGCGGCCTGGGCTTCGGCGGCCTTGCGGAGGATCTCATCCAGCATCATGGTATAGCTGCCGTTCTCCCCCTCTTCCTTGCTGAAGGCGCAGAAGGTGCAGCGGTTGACGCAGATATTGGTGTAGTTGATGTGACGGTTGATATTGAAGTAGACCTTGTCACCGTGCTTACGGTGATTGGCCAAGGCGGCGAGTTCGCCGATGGCGAGGAGGTCGTCGCTAGCAAAGAGGGCAAGGGCATCGCTGTCGGAAAGACGGACACCGGCTTCGATCTTGCTGCGGATTAAAGGAAAGAGATTGGTCATGGTCGTTTCAGGGTTCCTCCCCCCAAGGGATGAAGAGGGCGTGCTTGATGCGCAGGCTGTCGAGAATCTTGCCGATGACAAAGTCGACGAGATCGGCCACCGTCTGCGGTTGACGGTAGAAGGCGGGCATCGCCGGGATGATCTGCGCGCCGCATTCGGCAACGGTTAAAAGGTTGCGGAGGTGGATGGAGCTCAAGGGGGTTTCACGCGGGACAATGAGGAGTTCGCGTCGCTCCTTGAGGACGACATCGGCAACCCTTTCGATGAGATTGCTGCCGGCGCCACTCGCGACCCGTCCCAGCGTCCCCATCGAGCAGGGGACGATCACCAGCGCGTCCGGGGCCGAGGTGCCGCTCGCCACCGGGGCGAAGAGGTCATTGTTGGCGTAGTGGCGCAGCTGGTAGCTGGCAAAGTGGCTGCGGATCAGCTCGCGGCTGACCTCGATATCCGTCGGCCAGTCAAGGCCGGTCTCGTAGTGCAGCACTTGGCGTCCCGCGTCGGTGAGAAGGAGGGTGACGCGGCAGTCGGCCTTTAACAGTTCCTCGACCAGGCGCAGGCCGTAGATCGAGCCGGAAGCTCCGCAGATAGCGACGACGATGTTTTTCATAGGGTGTTGACCAATCATTTAATCAATACATCCGCCAGGGTGAAGCAGAAAATCGTCACGCTGATGTAGCCGTTCATATTGAAGAAGGCGGCGTCGAGCTTGGAAAGATCGCCGGGTTTGACGAGGTGGTGCTCCCAGGCGATCATCAGGCTGATGACGCCGATGCCGGCATAGTAGATCATCCCGAGGGGGAGTCCCTGCGGGATGAGCAGCAGGAGTCCGACCATCAGCCCGTGCAGCACCTTGCCGAGGAGGATTGCCCCCTTCTCGCCGAGGCGGACCGGGATCGAATGCAGCCCCTGCTTGCGGTCGAAGTCGAGATCCTGCAGGGCGTAGAAGATATCGAAACCGGCGACCCAGAATAAGACCGCCAGCGCCAGTGCGAAAATCGGCCACTCCACCGTGCTGCGCAGGGCGATCCATGCACCCAAAGGGGCACCGGCGAGACAGATGCCGAGGACGATGTGGGCCAGGGAGGTGAAGCGCTTGCAGTAAGCGTAAAGGATGAAGAAAGCGAGGACCAGCGGCGACAGATAGAAGCACAGGGGATTGAGCTGCCAGGCCGCTACCAACAGGAGGAGGGTCGAGCCGGCGACAAAAATCCATGCTTCCTGTCGGGAGATGATCCCGGCGGGGATCTGCCGACCGGCGGTACGCGGATTTTCGGCATCGATGCGGGCGTCGATGATGCGGTTCAGCCCCATGGCGGCGTTGCGCGCTCCGACCATGGCGAGGCAGATCCAGCCGATCTGGGCAGCGGTCGGTGGCTGGCCGTTGGCCAGAGATGCAAGGGTCGCACCCATCAGGGCGAAGGGGAAAGCGAAGATGGTATGGGAGAACTTGATCATCTCCAGCAAATGACGAATTTTGCTAAACATGGGCCTCGCAGTGAGCAGGGAAAGTTGAAGAACGACGGCAGTCTACACCGGCGGGCGAGCAGCTGGCAAGAACTCTGTCGCCAAAATTGGTGCGTTTGTGTTATGTAGTTCGTCGTAAAATGACCCTTGAAAGGAAGATATAGAAACCATGCCCCTTTACGAAGTGACCTACGAAGAAGCCGGTGAAATGAAGAGCGAAGTGATCGAAGCGCCGGGACCGGTAGAGGCGAGCAACCTCTTTCGTGAAGAGAATCGCGATCGCCAGGTCATCGTTATTTGCGTCGTTCGCCAGTAGCGCCCCTATTTTTTCTCCGTCGCAAAGAAGTCCCGGATTGCGGCGGGGATCTCTCCCTGTGCCAGCACTTGCGTCTGCACCGGCAGTGAGCGCATGAAGATGCGGCCGTAGCCTTTGCGTACCAGCCGGCTGTCGAGAATCAGCACCACCCCCCGATCTTCCCGGTGGCGAATCAGCCGCCCGAATCCCTGTTTAAATCTGATCACCGCCTGCGGCACCGTGTAGTTCATGAAAGGGTCCTTCCCCGCCGCGGCAATCGCCTCGGCTCTTGCTTCGAGGACCGGTTCGGTCGGCACCTTGAAGGGGAGGCGGGTGATGATCACCTGTTCGAGGGCACGCCCCGGCACATCAACCCCTTCCCAGAAAGAGTCGGTGGCAAAGAGGACGCTGGTCGGATCGTGGATAAAGGCGCGCAGCAGCCGGTGACGGGTGTCCTCCCCCTGGCGCAGGCAGCGGTAGCCGCGCGCCTCTAAGGTCGGGGCGAGTTCGCCGTGGATGCGCCGCAATAAGGTGTAGGAGGTGAAGAGGACCAGGGTGCGGCCGTCAGCGGCGACGATCGCCCGCTCGCAGAGATCGCGCAGCTGGTCGGCGTAAAGGGTGTTCCCCGGCTCAGGGAGGTCGGCGGGGACGGCGACCAGGGTCTGGCGGGCGTAGTCAAAGGGGGAATCGAGTTCAAGCTCAGCGCAGCGGCGCGGTTCGACGAGGGCTAGGCCGGTACGCTGAGCGAAGTAGGAAAAGGAGGTGGCGACGGTGAGGGTGGCGCTGGTCATCACCACCGTCTTGAAACGATCAAAGAGGGCGGCTTTGAGTCCGGCGGCGACATCGAGGGGGGCAGTACAGAGGCGGGTGACGATCCCCTTGCCGCGGCCGATGCGTCCCATGCCGATCTCGAACCAGATGCAGCTCCCCTCCTGATCGGCGATAAAAGCATAAAGGTCGGAGGTGACGCCGGTGATACGCGCTTCGATGCCGAGAAGATCGGTAAGGACCGAGGAAATCTTCGGTGCCACCTCGTCGGGAATCTCCTTACAGGCCTTGAGGAGTTCGCGTAACTCCTTGACCAGCTGACCGCTCTGTTGCGCCAGTTGTTGCACCGCATCTCTCGTCTCACTCCAGGCGAGCGAGTCGCTGAACGAGGGGATAACGCGCTGGCGGATCTCCTCCCGTTCTTCGATCTTCTTCCCCAGTGCCGCGGCGAGAAGTTCGCCGATCCGCTCCAGTTCGCTGGTCGCTTTCTCCGCCAACCCCTGGCGACTGACCAGCAACGCTTCGCAGCGCGCGTAGAGGTCGCGGTATAGAACGTCGCTGCTGTCGGGGAGTTCGCGGGCGATGGTGTCGAGAAAGCGGGGGATCAGCCCCTTTTCGGCTTTACGGGGATGGCGCAGGCGGCCCAGGACGCGGGCAAAGGCAAAGCGGGTGACCTGGGTGGAGAAGTAGCGGGTCGCCACATCTTCGAGGTGATGCGCTTCGTCGAGGATAACGCGGGCAAAGGGGGGGAGGACGGCAACCGCACCGTAGTTGTCAGTCTCCTGGCGCAGAGCGAGATCGGCCAAAAGGAGGGCGTGATTAACGACGAGGAGGTCGGCTTGCGCGGCCTGGCGCCGGGCTTTGTGAAAGAAACAGCGCGAATAGTGGGGGCAGCTGACGCGGCCGCACTGGTCAGCTTCACAGCAGATTTCTTCCCAAACCTCATCCGGCGGCAGAAAGGTGAGTTCATCCTTGCCGCCGTCTTTGGTCGCTTTTGCCCACTCCAGCAAGGCGCCGAGATGGGCGACTTCTTCGCTGTCGAAGAGCCCCGGCTCGGTTTTGGCGGTCTCGGCGCGGCGCAGGCAGAGGTAGTTGTTGCGCCCCTTGACGAGGACGGCACGGAAGTCGAGGCCGCTGGCGCGCTGGAGGAAGGGGAGATCCTTACGGATCAGCTGCTCCTGCAGGTTGATGGTGTTGGTCGAGACCACGACCCGCTCTTCGTTCTGTTTCGCCCAGAGGAGAGCGGGGACGAGGTAGGCGAGACTCTTGCCGGTGCCGGTACCAGCTTCGATCACCGCCAGTTTGCCGTGGTTGAAGGCTTCGGCGACATGAAAGGCCATGCGCAGCTGTTCGGGGCGCTCTTCAAAGTCGGGGAGGGCATTCGCTACCGCACCGCCGGGGCCGAGAATCCCGGCAATTGCCGCCATCTCCAGGGCCACTTCGTTGCGGGGGGCAAAAGGTTCGACTACGCGGTAGATGCGGCTGACGGGATTGTCGATGATAAAGAAGCCGACGCCGAGGATGCCGAGCTGGCCGGCAATATTGAGATCAGCTTTGGAGGGGTGCAGCCGGCCGGAGGGATGATTATGAATGACGACGTCGCCATAACGGCAGCCCGAGAGGATTGCCGGCACCGCTTCTTTTGAGCCGCGTGCCAACACTTCGACAGTATTGACGATCAGTTCCGCCGAGGTGCGGCCGAGAAAAAAGACCTCATTGCCGCCGGCTTCACGGATCGCTGTGGCGAGGGAAGCCGCGACGGCGGGGGTTAGGGAGGCGGTCAGGGGCGGAGTCGTTGCTGTGGTGTCGGGCATCGTCAACCTGGGGGGAAATGGTCTTTTTTTGCGGGAGAAATCGGGAATAAACGCCGGGACTATAGCACTCTGTTCGGCAAGTCACAAGGCGCGTGGTTGTCCGCTGCCCGAGGCCAGGAACCGACTTTCTCCTCATGACGAAAAAGATGGTTACATTTACCGCCTTCCATCGCTATAATTGGTAGAATTTATTTGAAATGCGTAAAGGAGACGATGCCCGTGAGCAGTCCCGAATTCGACCGTCCCCCCAGTCAGCAGGATTACCGGGTCAACTTCTTTCGTCCGCAGGCCGGCTTTATGCGCCGCGAGGTCATCTATATCTGGATTGCCCTGATTGCCTGGGCGCTGTTAACCTTCGGCTTTCAATTTCTGATCTATTCCGGCCAGACCGACGCCAGCGGCAGTGGCCCCTTGACCAGTCGCACCATCTTCTCTTTTCCCTTCGAATACTGGTTTACCGGGCAGTTTCTCATCATCTGGTTTATCCTGATCTGCTTCCTCTTTAATCTCATGGTCGACCGCCTCACTGAGCGCTACCGGCAACGGAGGCAGCAGTGATGGAAAATGAATTCAAGCTTGTCCCCCTGTTGATTCTAACCCTCTTTCTCGTTGTCTCCTTTATCATCGGGGTCGCCAGTCGTACCCGCAAAGGAGAGTACTATCCGGTCTCCGCCCATGCTGTCGGACGCATCGGCATCGGGGCGGCGATTGCCTCCAACTGGATGAGCGCCGCCTCCTTCCTCGGCATCGCCGGAATCTTCTATCTCAAGGGCTATTTTGCTCTCGCTTATGTTATCGGCTGGACCGGCGGTTACGTCCTTCTCCTGGTCCTCCTTGCCGGCCAGATCCGCCGCTTCGGCAAGTACAGTGCCCCGGAATTCGTCGAAGCGCGCTATGATTCCCCGGTCGCCCGTTTTATCTCAGCGGTAATCACCATTATCATTTCGTTGATCTACTGCGTCGCCCAATATAAAGGGATCGGCTTGATCTTCGCCTGGATCTTCGGCATCGATTACACTGGTGCACTCCTCCTTGGCGTCGGTGTTATCTTTGCCTATCTCGCTATCTCCGGCTCCCTCGGCGCCACCCGCAACCAGCAGCTTCATTATGCCGTCCTCCTCCTGACCTTTCTGGTTCCGCTCATGGCTCTCTCCGCCAAGCTCGGCTACGGACGCTGGCTGCCGCAGATCGGCTACGGTGCTGCCCTGAGCGAAGTCAATTATCTCAGCGGCGCAGAGATGGCCGCCCCCTGGGCAGCAGCGACGCCCTACGAGTGGATCGCGCTCTGTTTTACTCTCATGGTCGGGACCGCCGGTCTCCCCCATGTCCTGTCGCGTTTTTACACCCTGCCGAATATCCGCGTCGCCCGCTGGAGTGTGGTCTGGGGGATCTTCTTTATCGGCCTTCTGTACTGGAGTGCCCCGGCCTTTGCCACCTTTGCCAAACTTTTGCAGCTGCGCGGCGAGATGCCGATCGACGCCGTGGCCGCGCAGCAGATTGCCGATGTCATCGTCATCAAAGCGGCCGAGTGGGGCGGGCTTTCGCCCTGGCTGGTCGGCATGCTCGCGGTCGGCGGGATTATGGCCGCCTTCGGCACCATTACCAGCATGCTGATCGGCGGCGCCGGCGCCTTCTCTCACGATATCTATTATCGCATCCTCAATCCTGAAGCGAGCGAGCGGCAGCGGATGAAGGTGGCGAAAGGGGCGACGCTGGTTCTGGCAATCCTGGTTGTTCTCGCTGCGGTGAATCCGCCCGGACTGATTGCCGAAATTACCGCCGTCGCCTTTGCGCTGGCCGGGAATACCCTTTTTCCGGTCTTCCTCCTCGGCATCTGGTGGGATCGCACCAATAAATACGGCGCCATCGCCGGCATGACTCTCGGCATCGTTATTACCTTTGCTTCTCTGTCCCTCGGCAGCGTCTTCCCGATCTTGCACCACTTGCTGCCGCCGACCTCATCGGCGCTGATCGGCGCACCGCTGGTGATTATGGTGATGATTATCGTCTCCTTGCTGACGCCGCCGCCGCCGGATGCGATCCGTCGCCACCTTGTCGAAAAGGTTCACAGCCCCTGAAAACGATCTTGCGCTCCTTTCCTACAGAGAGCCGAACTTTATGAAACTCCTCCTTTCGACGGGTAGTCTTTATACTCTGCCGATGAGCCAGGCCTGTGAAATTGCCCGCGATACCGGTTTTGACGGGGTAGAGGTCATTGTCGGCATGGAGTTTCAGCACGGCAACCCCGTCACCAAGATCCGCGAACTGCAGAAGATTATCCCGATCTATTCGCTGCATGCCCCCTTTTTCGATCTCGACGGTTGGGGGGACAAGCCGGAACAGTTGCGACTTACCGTCCGCCTCGCCATCGAGACCGGCATCCCGTTGGTTAACTTTCACCCCCCTTCCTGGATGGCGATGGAGTTTGGTTTCTGGCGCTGGTTCAATTCGATCAAGGATTATCAGCAGGAACTCGGGCAGGGGCAAGTGATATTGACGGTCGAGAATATGCCCTCCACCGGGGCCTTCAAGGTGAATCCCTATCTTCTCGCCCGGACCGAGCGGTTGATCGATTTCATGCGGCAGCACAACCTTTATCAGACCTTCGATACTACCCATATGGGCTCGGGGAAGACCAATTTTCTCAGCGATTTCCATCAATGTTACGACAGCGGCCGCATGCGGAATATTCACTTCTCTGACTATGGCAACGATCGCGAACATCTCCTTCCCGGTCGCGGC
The DNA here is from genome assembly GCA_002841765.1 of Deltaproteobacteria bacterium HGW-Deltaproteobacteria-4. Lineage (NCBI taxonomy): Bacteria > Deltaproteobacteria > Deltaproteobacteria bacterium HGW-Deltaproteobacteria-4. The sequence continues at coordinate 99,985 of PHAV01000006.1, forward strand.
GTTCTACCCCTGACCCGTTTCTTGAATCATCTGCGCGAGACCGCCTACAACGAAACCGTCACCCTCGAACTCGCCCCTTCCGAATTTCCCAAGGATGAAGAAGGGATTCGCCGCGGCATGGCCGAGGTCTTTGCTTATCTGCAGAAAGAGACGGGACGGCGTTAAATTTTCTGTCTTTCCCCTTCCCGCCGCATCCTGCGCAACCACTCCACTCTCTTTTGTAAAATCAAAGATCCCTTCTCCACCGGCGTCAGTCGTTCGAGTTGCTCAGCGTCAATGTCGAGTTGTGCGCTCGACAGCCGGGCCGCCGCCAAAGCAAAGTGCCAATCCGGCATCCCCGGCCCTTCCGGCCAGTCGGCGGCGGTCAGTTGCGGCAGGATTTCGCTGATTCCCCCCTTGATCGCCCCTTCGGCGATGCGGATTCGGGTACTGTCACGGGTCTCCTGCCAGCGGTTCGCCGGCCCGTGCAGGCGGCTCGACCAGGCCAATGCGGTGCGCCAGGTCGCTGGGAGGGCGAGGCGGTTGCAGAAAGCCGGTGCCATGGTGAAGCCGGCATCATCGTGGCCGTGGTGTTTGGGGTAAAGGGCCGGGTCGGTGGCAAGCTTGCCAAGATCATGGAAAAAGGCACAGAAGCGTGCCCGCGGCTCTGCGCTTTGTGCCACCATATTGGCGAGGACTTCGCAGTTGTGGGTAAAGAGGTCCCCTTCCGGATGATGCTCCAGGGGGCCGGCGGGGATCTGCGGCATGCGGAAGAGCTCCGGCAGCAGATCGCGGCCGACATTGAATTGCAGCATCAGGACAAAGAAGCTGCCAGGATCCGGCTGCGCGAAGGCCTTGCTCATCTCGGCGGAGAAGCGTTCGATCGGCAGCAGCTGCAACCGCTCATGCCAATCTGCGCTCTCGATGAGTTCCGTCGTCTGCGGGGCCAGACTCCAGCCATCGGCGGCAAAGCGGAAAGCCCGGAAAAGGCGGGTCGGATCAGCGCTGAAAGTGCCGGCGGAACAGGGACGCAACTGTCGGAGATTGAGATCATTCACCCCCCCCAGCGGGTCATATAGCTTCCCCTCCAGATCGAGAGCGAGGGCGTTGACAGTAAAGTCGCGGCGGCGCAGGTCGTCCGCCAGTTCGGCAACACCGCCGATGCAGGTCGCCTCGACCTTGCCGAGAGCCGCCGAGTGATAAAGGTGGATCGGTGGCGCATCTTTCGGCTTTACCTCCCGGAAACGGCGGCTCGTCAACTCCTGCTCCGGCAGGGCAACAACGAGATCGAGATCAACGCTCTCCCTGCCGAGGAGAAGATCGCGTACCGCGCCGCCGACAAGGAAGATCCGGTTATAAAGTTCCGGCGGGAAGAGGGGACGTAGCTGCTCCAAGGCAGCGCAGTTGTCGAGATCTGTGTGCATCAGGCGATCCGCACGGTCTTGTATAGGAAATTCTTGTAACGGAAGAAGGTCTTTTTCTCCTCGGCGGCTTCGCTGCGCGGGTCGCAGGCCCGCAACAGTTCGGCGCTCTTGGGCATGGTGTCGGCGCCAGCGGCGCGGGCGAGTTCGATGATCTCAAGGACGATATCTCGGGTGATGCGATTCGCCGAATAGGGTTCGTAGATGCCGCTCCAGAAGTCGCTCTGCCCTTCGATGATGCACTGGTAGATCTCGCGGGCGACGTCGCTGGTCAGGCTCTTGCGGTTGTTTTGCGGTTGCGGCGGATCGAGGGCAGTGAGGATGGCGCGGATATCGTCTTCACTGACGCTGCGTCCTTTGCGGAAAAAGAGGGCACGCAACAGGATGCTGCGCAGTTCGCGGATGTTGCCGGTGTAGTGGTGCGCCGCCAGCAGGGCCTGGGCGCCGCGGTTCAGGGTCGGACCGTCTTCGTCGCGCTCTTCCGGTTTTTTGTAGACGCGATAGAGTTTACCGAGGAAGTGGACAGCGAGATCGGGGATGTCTTCGCGCCGGTCATTCAAGGACGGCACCTGGATGGTCAGTTCGTTGAGGCGGTGGTAAAGGTCTTCGCGAAAATGGCCGGACTGGATCAGCGCCTTGAGGTCGCGATTGGTGGCGGCGATGAGGAGGACGCGGGCATAACGGGTGGCATTCTCGCCGAGGCGGACAAAACCGCCATTATCAAGGAAGCGCAGCAGCTGCACCTGGGTCTTGGGGTCGGCATCGCCGATTTCATCGAGGAAGACCACCCCGCCATGCGCTTCTTCAAGAATCCCCTTGCGGTCGGTATGCGCCCCGGTGTAGGCGCCGCGTTTGTGGCCAAAGAGTTCCGAATAGGTGATCTCGCCGCTGTAGGCAGCGATGTTGGTCTTCTTCACCGGCAGTTCGCCGCGCGGGTTGATCCGCTCCTGATAGATGGCGTTGAGGCGCGAAAAGATATTGTTGAAGAGAAACTCCTTGCCGCTGCCGGTGTCGCCGGTGATCAGGATCGAGGGGAGGCCGAGGGTCGCTTCCTGCAATCCACTTTGTTGCCAGGTGGCGATGCGGTTGAAGAGGGGGGGGGTAATGGTCTGGATGAAGTTGACGACCTCGTTCGCCTTGGCCGATTTGCCGATGATATTGCCGAGGATATAGGACGAAATCTTCGGGTCTTTGTAGCCGACGTCCTTTTGCAGGCGGTTGACTTCGGTGGTCAGCTGCTCAATGCGCTGCAGATCGGAGAGGTGACGCGAGATCATCCGTTCGATGATCATCAGGATGCGGCGGTGCTCGTCAGTAAAGTAGTGGGGGCGCAGACTGTCGAGGCAAATAACAGCAATGACTTCATCGTCGCAGATCACCGGCACGGCGATCTCGCTTCGGATCGCCTCTGTAATCTCGCGATAAAAGCCGTCGCTGCGTTTCTCTTCCTGCGTATCGTTGATCAGGTGGGGCCGGCCGGTGAAAGCGACGTAGCCGGTCATGCTCCGCTCTGCCGGCGGGAGATTGAGCCCGCCGACCCGATTCGGGGGGATATTGCGCTTCAGCCAAGACTTGCTCTTGGCGCCTAGCAGGGTGCCGTCCACTTCTTCGACGACCAGCCAACGCTCCCCACCTTCTTCTCGCACCAGGGCGATACTGCCGGTATCGGCGTTGATCAGTTCTGTCGCTTTGGAGAGAACGCGGGTAAGGAAGGGGGCAAGGCTATCGTATTTCTCCTTGAGGAGATCATTGATTTCAGCGAGGACCTTGATCTCGATATGTTCATCGCCGATCTCTTGTATAACCCGTTGTGCCATCTCGGCATGGGCTTCAAGGAGGCCCTTTTCAAAGTCGGTGAGGAGGTGGGCTTCGCGCATGTAGTAGTTGACCAGGCAGATGACCTTGCGGGTTCGCGGCTCATAACGCGGCACCACATAAAGGGACTTGAGACCGAGTTCTTCAACGAGATAGCGCTTTTGCAGTGACTCCGAGGGGAGATCGTCGAAGTACAGGGGGTGAAGGAGGGTGTCGTCGGTAATGATCCCCTGCCGGTTGATATAGCGGGATAGGAGAGATTTTCCCGGTCCGAGGCTGATCAGGCGCTCATCCTCGTAAAGGAGGGCCGCTTCCCGCTCTTTCGAGTAAGAGGCGACGATCTGCAAGCTCTCCTGTTTCTCCCCGGTGGAAGGGATGAGAACTGAAGCCAGTGTCAATTTGTCGATCAGTCGGACCGCCGACTTCACCATGATCAGCGCCGCTTCTTTCTTCTTGGCCTGATCGACGCGTCGTGCCAGGACAAGCTGCTGATGGTATTTACGCGCCTGATCGATGATCGGGGCAACATCGGTCAAAAAGTTCTCAAGGAGATTCAGGGACGGCTCGGCTGGAAGCTGCCCGGGATGGCTGCTGTCGAGACAGAGGACACCGATACCACGTTCCAGATGGATCAAGGGGAGGAGCAGAGTGGCGCGAATCTCAAATCGTCGGGCAAATTCCGGTCCGCCATCCGGGAGCATTGCGAAATCGTCGATTCGGTTGCCGGTGCGGGTCAGGTAGGCGTGGGCCTCAAGGTCGTCGGCGTTGGTCAAGGGAAAGGTCGTCGCGCGCAGAGCCGCTGCGTGGGGGCCAGTCGCTGCCGCACAGGCAAGGACACCGTCGGTCAGATCTTCAAGATAAAGACGGCAGCGCCCCTGACGGTTGATCAGGGCAATTGCTTCCAGAAGTGCATGGAGAATGTCATCAAGATTCTCCTTGGAGTAGGAATTAATTTTGAGGCGCAACTGATCGAGTCGGATAGAGGTGTTGATCGGCATGAGCGTCTGCTTTCAGTGTGTTGTTAAGTTACACAGAGAGTATAGGGGATAAGCGGGTGCAGGTAAACGGAAGAAATGGATCCGATGTGCAAAGGATTTTTCACGAAGGAGTACTATTTGCTTTACAGGAATAGGCTCTTCGTGTAATTTGCCAAACCTGCGGAGAGATGTCCGAGTGGTTTAAGGAGCACGCCTGGAAAGTGTGTGTACGTTAATAGCGTACCGAGGGTTCGAATCCCTCTCTCTCCTCCATGAAAAAGCAAAGAAGCCCTTGAGAAATTGGGGGCTTCTTTTTTTATGGGGATATGTTTATTTTCACTGACAAGTCGATTGGTAAGATTTTAGTCAGAGGTCAGGACTATAAAGAAGTTAGCCTCTTCCGCAGAATCTGTGGAAGAGGCTATTTTTATGCGGTGTGAACCGGTGACGGTCTGTCGTCTTGCCGTCGCCTGTGCCATTAAAGAGAATCTAGTCTCTCTACTACTACTAGAAGCGCGACCTTGTCGCCCCTCTAACAGAAGGGGGCGAAGAGTCGGCGCGCGTCTTGGCAAAAGATTTGATGGAGTTGCTGCGCGAAGTACAGGAATAATTACATGGATAGAATAGAACATGGTACTTCATAATTTTATGAGGATTGAACATGCATTCCGATGAAGTATTGAAAATTAGACTATTGAATATTTGCGATAACGCTGTATTCTTATGCACGGTTGATAAATTTAAAAAAGGAGAGACTGAAAATGGCGACTTTATTGGAGATGGCAAAAGATATCGTTATTGCGCACGCAACCACGACACCGATGTCGAAGGACGATTTGCTCAAAGAGATTCAGGACGTTTATGCTGTACTGTTGGCCCTGGAAAAGGGTGTTGATGTTGTAGTCGAAGCGGAGGTTGTTGCTGAAGAGGTCAAACCGGCGATTTCTGCTAAGAAATCGATTGGCAAGAATGCAATTACTTGTATCATCTGTGGCGAGAGCATGAAGACGTTGTCACGCCACCTTATGGCCAAGCACAATATGAAGGCCAAAGATTATCGTAAAGAATTCGGCATTCCCCGGACCCAGGCTCTTGCGGCCAAGTCCTATTCCGAAACGCGGAAGAAGATGGCTATAGATAGCGGTCTCGGTGAAAAGTTGGCCGCCGCACGGATAGCCAATGCCGAGAAAAAAAATGCCGCGGTTAAAGAGAAGAAAGTTCCGGCCGGAACCAAAGCGAAGAAACTAACGTCAGCCAAGATGAAAAGTAAGGTTTAAGTTTATCTGATCGTCATGAAATAGCTCAGGCCTGGCCATTCGGTCAGGCCTTTTTTTCAGGTAATTCGATTGTAAATCCCACCTGTTTTGGCTAGAATTCATCCCCGCACTGCTATTATCCTTCCTTTTCAGGAGTCCTGCCATGGCGATCAAGCCGATCCGTTTTGAAAATGATACTCTCCTCCTTATCGATCAACGCCTCCTCCCCAACCAGGAGGTCTGGCTCAGTTATAAAGATGCCGAAGGTGTCGCCGAAGCGATTCGCAGCATGGTGGTGCGCGGTGCCCCGGCGATCGGGGTAACAGCGGCTTACGGCGCCGCCTTTGGTGCCGATGCCATCTACGCCGTTGACTTCATCGAGTTCTTCGAAGAGTTTAACGATGTCTGCGATCTCCTCGCCGCGACCCGGCCGACGGCAGTCAACCTTTGCTGGGCGCTGGAGCGGATGAAGACCTGCGCCCGTGCTCATGCGGATCTGCCGGGGAGCGAGCTTAAGGCCGCGCTCTTTGCCGAAGCGCATGCGATAGCCGCCGAGGATGAAATTCTCAATCGGGCGATGGGGGCGCACGGCCAGGAGTTGATCCCGGACGGGTCGCGTATCCTCACCCACTGCAATGCCGGCGCGCTGGCGACCGGCGGCTTCGGTACCGCCCTCGGCGTCATCCGGGCGGCGGTGGAGGCGGGGAAATCGGTCAGCGTTATCGCTGATGAAACCCGCCCCTGGCTGCAAGGGGCGCGTTTGACGGCGTGGGAGTTGATGCAGGATGGCATCCCGGTGACGCTGATCTGCGACAACATGGCCGGCTACCTGATGAGCAAAGGGGAGATCGACTGCGTCATCGTCGGCGCTGACCGCATTGCCGCCAATGGCGATACCGCCAACAAGATCGGTACCTACAGTGTCGCCATCCTCGCCAAAGAACACGATATCCCCTTTTATGTTGCCGCTCCCCTCTCGACCATTGATCGCAGTCTGAGTGACGGCAGCCTCATCCCCATCGAGGAGCGCAGCCCTGACGAGGTCACCCACTGCGGCGGCCACCCCATTGCGCCGGCCGGAGTGACGGTATGCAATCCCGCTTTCGACATCACCCCCGCCCGATACATTAGTGCGATTATCACCGAACGCGGCGTGGCGACGGCTGACTTTCAAATCGCGTTGGCGGGGCTCTTTACGCGATGATGGGGCCCGGGCAACTCTGTGAACGCCTTGCCGACTTGGACGGTATCCGGGAGCGCGACAGCTGGCGTCTGCTTGCTGTCGATCTCGGCCTGGTGGAGATTGCCAAGAGCGCCACCAACCTGCAGGAACTGCACGAACGACTGGCCTCGGAGTCGCTTCTGGCCGCCCTGATCGGTGATGCCCTGCTCTCTGCCGATCCGGATCAGGCGCTCAATGGCCTGGAACGTTTTTGTGATGGCCAGCCGCAGGAGCTCCTTCAGCTGATCCTCACGGCACCGCTGCGGCGCCAGCAACTTGTTACCATCCTTGGCGCTTCCCCATTTCTCACTAACATCCTGTGCCGCGATGAAGAGTTCCCCCGCCGCCTCTTGATCGATGGCAAGATCGACTGTATCAAGAGCGAAGAAGAGATGCTCGCTGAGTTGCGGGACGGCATCCCTGATGCTGTCGATTTCGTCACCCTGCAGAAGGGATTGCGCCGCTATAAATGCCGGGAGATCCTGCGCATTGCCGGCCGTGATCTCTGCGGCCTCGACGATCTGGCTCGTACTACCTATGCCCTCTCGGCTCTGGCGTCCGCCACTTTGCAACGCTCCTGCGAAATCTGCGGAATTCTCCTGAGGGAGGAGTACGGCGCACCGCTCCTTGATTCTCTCACTGGTGATGAGGGCATCGAAGCGGAGTTTACCGTTCTCGGGATGGGGAAGTTCGGGGGACGCGAACTGAACTTTTCTTCGGATATTGACCTTATCTACTTTTATACGAGCGAGAAGGGGATGACTGCCGGCGTGCCGACACCGCAGGGGGGACGACGCAATCAGATTCATCTCCATCAGTTCTTTGCCAAACTCGCCGATCTGGTCAGCAAGGCGGTCGGACAGGCGACGGAGGACGGCTTTGTCTTCCGTGTCGATCTGCGTCTGCGCCCGGAAGGGAACAGCGGTGAGATGGCGACGCCGCTGCGCAGTGCGGAAATTTATTACGAGCACTGGGGGCAGAGCTGGGAGCGGGCGGCGATGATCAAGGCACGGCCGGTCGCCGGCTCGATCGCGCTTGGCGAGAAGCTCCTTAAGAGCCTTGAACCCTTTATCTTTCGCCGCTATCTCGATTACGGCATGGTCGAGGACATCAAGGGGATGAAGCAGAAGATCGACCACAACCTGACCCGCGAGCGGGAAGGGGAGCGAAATCTCAAGCTCGGACGCGGCGGTATTCGCGAGATCGAATTCTTCATTCAGGCGCTGCAGCTGATCTATGCTGGCAAACAGCCGGAACTGCGGGAAAAGGGATCGATGGCGGCGCTTTGCAAACTGGTCGAAGCCGGTTTGGTGCGGGAGGAAGAAGCGACGCTGCTGCGCGAAGCTTATACTTTTTTGCGTACCGTCGAACATCGCATCCAGGTCGTCCAGGAACGCCAGACCCATAACCTGCCGGCGAGTGACGCCGAGTTGCTGGTCCTGTCCCGGCGCAGTGGTTTTTCCTCGCTGGCGGAGTTCTCTGCGACTCTGGAGCGCCATCGTCAGGGGGTCCACACCATCTTCCATGATCTTTTTTACAGCGGCGAAGAGACGCTGCGCGACGAGATCCGGCCCGAGATCCTTTGGCTCTTTGATCCGGCCGCCGATGCCGATCTGGTCATGGATTATCTCGAAGAGCAGCGCTTCAAGAACCCCGCCGGGGCTTACGAAAGTCTCCTCGCCCTGCGCGACGGACCGAAGAATTCACCAATGACCGAGCGGGCGCGGCGCCATTTTGAACGGATCGCCCCCCTGCTTATGCAGGAGGTTCTGGCGGCGCCGGAGCCGGAAATGGCGCTGCGCAATCTTGAGCGCTTTCTCGGCGCCCTGCGCGCCCGCGCGACTTTCTACGCCTTGCTGGCGGAGAATCGGACGATTATTACTCTGCTCGTCTCCCTCTTCGCCACCAGCCAGTTCCTGTCGCGCATCTTTATCCAGCATCCCGAGATCCTTGATGCCCTGGTCAGCAGTTCCTACAGTGTTACCTTCAAGGAGCGGGAGGTCATGGCGGCTGAACTGGCGGCGCAATTGGCCCTCCATCCCGATTATGAAGATCAACTCGGCATTCTGCGGCGTTTCCACAAGGAAGAGACGCTGCGCATCGGTTTGAACGATATTCACGGCAATACCCGCTTGGAGGAGAGTACTCTGCAGCTCTCGGCCTTGGCTGATGTTTGTCTGTGTGCAGCGATGGAGATGGCGCGGCGCGAACTGCTGCCGCGATACGGTCTCCCCTGGGTGATGGATGACAACGGACAGGAGCGGCCCGCCGGTTTTGCTATCGTCGGCATGGGGAAGCTCGGGGGGATGGAGCTCAACTACCACTCGGATCTTGATATTATCTTTATTCATGAGGGGAGCGGTGAGACCAAACCGGCACCGGGATGCGATCCCGAGCGTTTCCGGCCGCAAACGAATCAGGAATATTTTTCCCGGCTCGCGCAGCGGATTATCTCGGTGCTGACTCTGAAGACGCCGGAAGGCTCCCTTTACGAGATCGACACCCGTTTGCGCCCTTCCGGGAATCAGGGGCCGCTGGTCACCAGTCTTGCCGCATATCGCGATTACCATCAAACCACGGCGCAACCGTGGGAGCGCCAGGCGCTGATCAAGGCGCGGGTTGTTTGTGGCCCGCCGGAGTTGACAAAAAAGATTGACGAGCTCAATCGCCAGATCGTTTATGGCCGTGAGCTGCCGGAGAATCTGGCAGGAGAGATTCGGCGTTTGCGGGAACGGATGGAGAGTGAGATTGCCAAAGAAGGGGCTGATCACTTTAACATCAAGACCGGCCGCGGCGGTATGGTCGATGTCGAGTTTATTGTCCAGTATCTGCAACTGCGCCACGGCGGGGCTTATGCCGAACTTCAGGGGCACAGTACTCTGGAGGCGTTGAAGGTCTTGCAGCAGACAGGTTTGCTCGCGGTCGCCGACTTTGCCACTCTGCTGCAGGGGTATGAATTTCTCCGTCGCCTCGAAAACAAGTTGCGGCTGATCCATGACGAATCGATCAGTGCCCTTTCCGGGGAACCGGCGTATCTGCGCAAACTCGCGCAGCGTCTCGGTTATCCGGATCGCCCGCAGCGTGCTGACGAACTCTTTCTGGCCGAGTACCGGCAGATGACGACAGGGATCCGGGCGGTCTTTGCGAAGATTTTTGAGGCTTCGTAAGGGCGGTTCACGAACCGCCCCTACAGCTGTTTACGCAGTTCCGGGGAGAGGTCAAAGTGGTTGATGCCGACTTCAAAGGCCCAGCGCGGCAGCTGCGGGCAGATGTTGTTGAAGAAGGTCAGGATAATGGTGTCACGCAGCAGGGCTTGATTCACGAGAGAAATTTTTTCGAAAAGGATGCCGGCGTCATAACGGTTGTCGCTGTCAGGGAAGGTATTCACATAAATGACCTTTGCCGTCAGAGCCAGGTTCAGCTGTGGCAGCGGCAGGACGATGGGGAATAGTTCTCCGACCGCCAGTTCTCTGGGCAAAGAAAGGCGGGCACCGGCCGGGGAGAGACTGTTTAATCGTCCGGGTGCTTCCTGATTGCGGATATTCATGGAGATCGGGAGGTCGACAGCGAGGCGCAGGTGGCGGCGGTGGGGGAGGTGGTAGTATTTTTCGAGGAGCTGCCAGAGATGTTCGAGGACGATCGGCATATTGACGTGATCATTGTCAACATAAGCGGAGAAGATGAGGTCGATCCGCTTGCGATGTTCAGCACAACGCGGACAGTTTTCTTCAGCGAGAAGGAGTTCGTCCTGACTCTCCGGGCAAGTTGTACTGACACTGAAGCCCCATTCGTTGAGCAGTGCTGTTAAAAAGAGGCACAACCCTTCATCGGTGATGCAGAGATGGATGTTCTTTGCGTTGTTGCGGTCAAAGGTCATCATTCTTCCTCCGCATGGCTACTCTGCCCGATGAAATCCCAGAGATCGCGGTCTTGCAGATGACGGGGCTGAACATTACCGAGGGCGCCGATCAGGCTGCTGCGAATATGGGGGATATCCTTGGCGAGCTCCCGGATCAGGCGTTTCATCCGTTGCCGCTTAAGATCGCTGCAGCTGGCGACCGGACAGGCACAAGAGACGATGGGGAAGGAGTTTTCCCGGCCCAGAGCTATCAGTTTCTCCTCTTCGACATAAACAAAGGGGCGAATGACCGTCTGTTGGCCGTTGTCGGCGAGAAGTTTCGGGCTCATCGCCGCGAGGCGGCCGATGTAAAACTGGTTGAGAAGGAGGGTCTCGATAAAGTCGTCAAGATGATGGCCGAGGGCGATCTTGTTGCAGCCGAGGCGCTGTGCGACGTTGTAGAGGGCGCCACGGCGCAGGCGGGCGCAAAAAGAGCAGTACGACGTGCCGGGGCGGCGTTTCTCTTCAATGATGCTGTAGCATTCGGTCGCTTCCATGTGATAAGTGAAGCCGTACTGCTGCAGATGCTTTTCAATGACATCGGTGCGATAACCGGGGTAGTCGGAGTCGATGTTGACGGCGACCAGTTCGTAAGGAATCGGCGCATGCCGGCGTAAGGCGTCGAGGGTGTGGAGGAGGGCATAGGAATCTTTTCCTCCGGAGACGCCGATAGCAATCCGGTCGCCGGCTTCGATCAGGGAAAAATCGCCGACCGCTTTGCCGGCCAATTTGCGAACTTTATGAAAGAGCTTTGATTCGAGCAAGGACCCGCCTGATGTATTAATTGATTAAATTCGTCCTGAATTTAAGGGATTTCTGAAAAAAAAGCAAACCGCTTGCGGACTTTAACGCCTTGCTGGAGACAAAATGCTCCCTTATGCTTTTGATCTGCGCAAATTCATAGAACATCTGAATTGGAACAACGAGCTGCACACGATTGCTGTCCCGGTGGCCCTGACGCTGGAGCTTGCCCGGATCACCGAGCGGGTCAGCAAGGCGCACGGTCCAGCCCTCCGTTTCAGCGCGCTGCAACCGGCGGCCTTGCCGATCCTGACCAACCTTTTCGGCAGCCCGCGCCGTGCTGCCTGGGCGCTGGGGGCGGCGGATGAAGATCTGTCCTTGCTGACCGAGCGTTTGATCTTGCTGCTGCAAGAAGAAAGCGGCAGTGCCGCGCAGCGATTGGAGAAACTTTGCTCCGCCATCAAGCCGGCATTGGTCCCCCCCTGCTGGCAGGAGATGGCCGCGGAATTGACGGAACTCCCGTTTCTGCAATCCTGGCCGGATGATGGCGGCAGCTACCTGACCCTGCCGCTGGTGGTGACCCGACACCCTGAAAGCGGTGCGATCAACTGGGGGATCTACCGGGTGCAACGCAGTTCGGACGGCAGCTTACTGATTCACTGGAAAGAAGGCTCGGGGGCGGGTGCTCATGCCCGCGCCTGGCAGGAACGGGGCGCGCCGATGCCGGTTGCCATCGTCCTTGGCGCGCCGCCGGCCCTCCTCTGGGCGGCGGCCGCACCGTTGCCGGCCGGGGTTGACGAAGCCGCATTTGTTGGTCTCCTTGCCGGCGAAGCGTTGCCGCTGTCGCGCTGCGTGACCCTCGATCTCCTTGTTCCGGCCGTAGCCGAAGTCGTGCTGGAAGGGTACGTCTTGCCTGGCGAGGTCGGACGCGAAGGTCCCTTTGGTAATCACAGCGGTAGTTATGCACCGGCGGCTCTCGTGCCGCGCTTGCATCTCTCGGCTCTGCACCGGCGTCGGGATGCCTGTTGTCCGGCAACGGTGGTCGGGCCGCCACCGATGGAGGATTGTTATCTGGCGGCTCTCACTCCCCAGCTTTTTCTGCCGCTGCTGCGTATCGATTGTCCCGAAGTCGTCGCTCTCTCCATGCCCCTCGAAGGGATCTTTCACGGCTGCGCGTTGGTGGCGGCTGCAGTGGACCGAAATGGTGCAGAGTTGCTACAGCGCCTGCGCACCACCGATCTGCTGCTGCGCTCGCGACTGCTCATCCTTTTTGGGCCCGAAGTTAATGTCCATGATTACGCTGCGGCTTTCTGGCGTGCTCTGAATGCTGTCGATCCGCAGCGCGATCTGACGATCCTCCCCGGGATGGGGCTCAATATCGACGCTTCCCGTCCTTTGTCTCGCCCGTTATCCCCTGATCCGCAGATCGTGACGCAAGTCGCGGCGCGAGCCCGGGAGTACGGGTTGCCGGCATCCTGGTTTATTGACTCAAATTGAATAAATTCACTATGACAAAAAAACCATATCAGGTAGACTCTGCGCCATGAGTACTTTGGCTTTTAGTCTGATCCTCTTCTCGGCGCTGATGCATGCCCTGTGGAATCTCCTTGTCAAGCGCAGCCGCGACAAAACCATCTATATCTGGTGGATGTTTGTCGTCTCGGCAACGCTCTTTACCGCGCTCCTCCCTTTTCTCCCCGGCCCTTTCCCTTTGCCGTCGCCGCATATTGTTGCCCTCGCCGCCAGTGGTGGGCTCTGTTTTGTCCTGTATCATATTGCCAATGGTCAGGCTTATCATCGCGGCGACCTGTCCCTGGTTTACCCCCTGTCGCAGACCTCGATGTTGTATGTTCCGGTCTGGGGCGCCCTCCTGCTCGGGGAAAAGATCTCCGGATTGGGCCTGTGCGGGATTGCTTTGGTCGTGATCGGCGTCTGGTGTGTGCAGTTGCGGCGGATCTCCCTTGATGAAGCCCTCCGCCCCTTGCGCAGCCTCAATGAAGAGGCGGTGCGCTATGCCCTCTTTGCCGGCTTTATCTACTCGGTCGGCGCGGTCATCGACAAGACCGGGGTCATGGATTATTCTCCCCTCTACTTCACTTATCTGCTGGTCATCTTCATGCTGGTCTTTATGTCCCTCAACCTTCTCCGCCCCCGCTACCGCGGCCGCATCCTGCGTGAGTGGCAATACAATCCCCGCCTCATCCTCATTGCCGGTCCGGTGATGATGGGTTCTTTTCTCACCTTCCGCTACGGTCTCAAACTTGCCCCCTTAAGTTACGCTGTTCCGACTAGGCAGGTGAGTATCCTCATCGGCGTCCTTATCGGCACTCTCTTTCTCAACGAAACCTGCGGCCGCATCCGTTTGTTGGCTGGCGTTACCATTCTCGCCGGCGTGGTTTTGATCCGGTTTGGTTGAGGGGTGGCACTCCCCGTCCATTTGCGCTACCATACTGTTCCTACGCACAACCTTGAATTGGTAGGGATACTTCTTGTGGGTATCCGCCTTAATCCGGGCACCCACAAGGGATGCCCCTACCGGAAATCCTTTATCTGCCGGAGCACCATGAAAAACCTAGCCAACTTCCTCTTTGAAGTCGGGATGCTCAAACGCACGCCGCGCACCGGCTTTCAGTTTCTCGGCTCTGGAGCCGAGTCGGTCGCCGAGCACTCCTTCCGTACCGCCGTCATCGGCTACACGCTGGCGCAGCTTGACGGTACAGTGAATCCGGCGCGGGTCATGCAATTGTGCCTCTTTCACGATATCCCCGAGGCGCGTACCGGCGATCTAAACTATGTCAACAAGAAGTATGTGCAGGCCGATGAAGGGCGGGCCGTGCGCGATCTTGCCGCGACTCTCCCTTTTGGCGACGATTATCAGGGTACGATCGCGGAATTTACCGCCGGGGAGACGCCAGAGTCTTGTCTCGCTCACGATGCCGATCAGCTGGAGATGATCCTCGCTCTCAAAGAGTACCGGGATCTCGGCAATCGCAATGCCGAAGAGTGGTACCCCTACTCTCTGAAACGATTGAAGACCGTGGTGGCCCGTGAGTTGGCCGAGACCATCTGGGTCACCGATTCGAGCCGCTGGTGGTTCGAGGGGGAGGGAGAGGCCTGGTGGGTGAAGGGGAAGCGCTAAAGATATTCGGTTGACTTTTTCCGCGGCACCCTGCTAGCTTAACATCACAATTTAGCCCTAGGGGAGTGACTGACGTCACTGAGAGTTTCGCCGCCAGCGGGACGACCCTTTGAACCTGATCCGGCTCATACCGGCGTAGGGAAGCGGCGCATCCTCCCGAACGAATTATGAAGACGGTGGAGCCGCGACAAGTCGGCTCCACCGTCTTTTTATTTGTGGTGACTTTATGCAGATCATGGTCAATGAACGCAGTATCGAAGTCCCCGCCGGGATAAGCCTCTTTGCGCTGCGCGCCAGTTACAAGCCGCAGGCCGATCTCCTGATCGTCAACGGCTTTCCAGCGCCAAAGGATCAGCTCCTGGCGGATGGTGACCGGGTGGCGCTGATCCAGCGCGGTGAAGTGCCGCTCCCTGAAGAGATGGAAGCGCTGCTCATGGCGCGCCACACGCCGGGAGTGCATGAAAAGATCAAGGGGGGGACGGTTGGGATTGCCGGCTGCGGCGGCCTCGGTTCGGCGGTGGCGGTCGCTCTTGCCCGCATCGGTGTCGGGCGGTTGTTGCTGGCTGATTTCGATCTGGTCGAACCGTCGAATCTCAATCGTCAGCAGTTCTTTGTCGATCAGATCGGCTTGGCCAAGGTCGATGCCCTCAAAGCGAATCTCGGGCGGATCAATCCTTTCGTCAAGGTCGCCACCTATCATGGCCGCCTTGATCGCAGCAATATCCCGCAGGTCTTTAGCGTCGCCGATCTTCTGATTGAAGCCTTTGACGGTGCCGATCAGAAGGCGCTGCTGGTTGAGAGCTGGCGGCAGAGCTTTCCCGAAAAACCGCTGATCGCCGCCTCGGGCCTCGCCGGTTTCGGACCGTCTAATACTATCACCACCCGGCGGGTCGGCCGTAACTTCTGGCTGGTCGGCGATGGCGACAGTAGCGCCGGTCCCGGTCAGGGGTTGATGGCGCCGCGCGTCGGCGTTGCGGCGCACCACCAGGCCAATGCTGCCCTGCGCCTGCTGTTGGGCGAAGAACCGGAATAAATTAACGACAAGGATTTAACCATGCAACTACAAATTAACGGTAACACGCGCGATGTCAGCGCCGGTGACGTCGCCGGCCTGCTTCAGGAGTTGGGACTTGATGCCAGCCGTGTTGCCGTCGAATTGAATCGCGCCATTGTCCTGCAAGCCAACTTTGCCCAAACCCCGTTAGTCGCCGGAGACAGCATCGAAATCGTCCAGTTCGTCGGCGGCGGGTAATTCAACCTGAACAAGGCTGTTTCACACGGATTTACACGGATGAGACGGATAAAGGACAGATAAATCAAAATGGCGAGTATTGATCGTCAAAAAGGTGTGGGGTGAACGTTTAATCCGTAAAATCCGTACAAATCAGATTTTATCCGTGTGAAATGCTCTTGCGTTATTTCTCCTCAGGAAAAGGATCTTCCATGTCCGATCTTATCATTGCCAATCGCACCTTCTCCTCCCGGCTCCTTATCGGCACCGGCAAGTTTTCCTCCAACGCCGCCATGGTCGCGGCCATGGAAGGCTCCGGATGCGAGATTGTCACTGTTGCCCTGCGCCGCGTCGATGTCGACGATCCGCAGGACAGCTTGTTGTCCCACATTGACCGGAATAAATATCTCCTCCTCCCCAATACCAGCGGTGCTCGTGATGCCGAAGAAGCAGTGCGTCTCGCCCGTCTTTCCCGGGCGGCCGGCTGTGAGCCGTGGATCAAACTCGAAGTCACCCCGGACCCTTATTATCTTCTTCCCGACCCGATCGAGACCTTGAAGGCGGCGGAGATTCTCGTCAAGGAAGGCTTCATCGTCCTCCCTTACATCAACGCTGATCCGGTCCTCGCCAAGCGTCTGCAGGAAGTCGGTACGGCCACGGTCATGCCGCTAGGGGCGCCGATCGGCACGAATCGCGGCCTGCGCACCCGTGAGCAGATCGCCATCATCATCGAGCAGGCGATTGTTCCGGTCATCGTCGATGCCGGGCTCGGTGCCCCCTCTCATGCTGCTGAAGCGATGGAGCTCGGTGCCGATGCCGTTCTGGTTAACACCGCTCTGGCGGTGGCCCGCGATCCGGGGTTGATGGGGCAGGCTTTCCGCAAAGGGGTTGAAGCCGGACGCGAGGGCTATCTGGCCGGCCTCGGCAGTCAGCGGCATCAGGCAGAAGCGTCCAGTCCTCTGACCGGTTTTTTGCGCAACTAAAATCGGACCGATCTGACCGATCGGACCGATCCGACTGATCGGATGATAAAAATGTCTTTTCTCGACGAAATCAGTAAGTACGACCCGGCGCAGATTCGCGACGAAATTGCCGCCCGGACGAGCGCCGATGTCGAGCGCGCCCTGACGGCGACGCCGTTGCGCCTCGATGGTTTTCTTGCCCTGCTGTCGCCGGCAGCGGCGCCGTATCTGGAGACGATGGCGCAGCGCGCGCATCAGCTCACCGTGCAGCGCTTCGGACGGACCATCCAGATGTACGCCCCCCTGTATCTTTCCAACGAATGTTCCAACGGCTGCCTGTACTGCGGTTTCAACGTTCACAACCAGATGCCGCGCAAAACCTTGAGTGTCGACGAGATTTACGCTGAAGCGCAGGTACTGCACGATCGCGGTTTCCGGCATCTTCTCATCGTCACCGGCGAAGCGCCGCAGATTGCCGGGCTCGATTATCTCGAAGCAGCGATTCAGCGGATTCGTCCCCTCTTCTCGTCGCTGAGTATCGAGATCTATCCCCTCGATCAAACCGGTTATGCGCGACTGATCGCCGCCGGCGTCGATGGCCTCACCTTGTATCAGGAGACTTACGCGCGCCCCCTTTACGCGCAGATGCACCCCTCCGGCAAGAAGCGAGATTACGACTGGCGCCTCCTCGGGCCGGAGCGCGCTGCGGCTGCCGGCATCCGCCGAGTCGGGGTCGGGAGTCTCCTTGGGCTCGGCGACTTCCGCGTCGAAGGCTTCTTTACAGCGCTGCACGCCCTTTATCTCGCCCGTCACTACTGGCGCACCCACCTCAGCGTCTCCTTCCCGCGCATGCGCCCGGCGGATGGCGGTTTTCAGCCGCTGGCGCCGGTCTCGGACCGGGACTTTGTCCAGATCCTCTGCGCCCTGCGTCTCCTGATCCCCGACGCCGGGCTCGTTCTCTCCACCCGCGAAAGCGCCACCCTGCGCGACCATCTCCTTCCCTTGGGGATTACCCAGATGAGCGCCGGCAGCTGCACGGCGCCGGGGGGGTACGCCAGCGAGGATGACAGCGGTCAGCAGTTTGTGATTGACGATGATCGCAACGTCGATGAAGTGGCGGCGATGATCCGCAGTCAGGGATATGAGCCGGTCTGGAAGGATTGGGATGTCGCGTTTGTGCGCTGAAGAGGGGAAGGTCGACTTCTCTTTGTATTTGATCAGCGATCGAAAATCCCTGCCGAGCGGGCAGGAGCTGGTCGCGACAGTGCGGGCGGCTTTGCGCGGCGGGGTGCGGGCGGTGCAGCTGCGGGAAAAAGATTTGAGTGCCGCCGAACTCTACCCGTTGGCGCTGGCATTGCGGCAGGTGACGCGGGAATTTTCCGCCCGATTGCTGATCAACGACCGTGTCGATCTTGCTCTGGCGGTTGACGCGGATGGCGTTCATCTCGGCGCACATTCTTTGCCGGTGAGTGTTGTCCGCCAGCTCCTTGGCGAGCAGCGCATCATCGGCGTCTCCACGCATCACCCCGATGAAGTTCATCGCGCCGCTGTTGCCGGCGCCGACTTTGTCACCTTCGGGCCGGTTTACTCCACTCCCTCGAAAATTGCTTACGGACCGCCGGTCGGATTGGAACCACTTGCGGCGGTTTGTGCTGACCCCCCCCTGCCGGTCTTTGCTCTCGGCGGAGTGAGCGTAGCGCGTCTCCCCGAGCTGCGCGCGGCCGGCTGCGCTCATGTTGCGTTGATCGGGGCGATTCTGCAGGCGGTCGATCCGGAGGAAGCGGCGCGGGGTTTGTTGCGGGGGATTACGGGCTAAAATCACCACCCCCCGACCCCCTCCTAAACTAAGGAGGGGGAGACGGTCAAAAGCTCCCCTCTTTTTTTAAGGAGGACCCAGATTCGGGCCTAAAGGGCTGGGGGTGGCGAGGTTCTTGATTTACCGCGGTGCGTTCATGTCAAGCTGATAGCGGTTGCGCATGATGCTGATCAGGGTGTTGACGCCGCGCAGGGCGCTGCGAAGCTGATCGCGGGATCGCTCGGGGAGGAGGGACGGGTCGACAAGGTTGCCCGCCTCCTGTCCGGAGCTGAGAGCACTCAACTGCTTCTCCAGACGCAGCTTGACGAGAAAGGTAAAGCCTTCTTTCAAGGTTTCCCACTCCTCATCCGAGACAATCTGGAGGAGGTGGAGACGTTCGAGTTTATCCCAGGTTGTCCCGCCGAGAATCCCCGTCTCCAGGGCGAGGAGCCCGACCCCCCGGGTCAAAGTAAAAATCCCCCCCTTTTTTAGATCGATCTTCCCCCGCTCCTCCCCTGATTTCCCCGTTAAAAAGCGGCCAAAGATGCCGATCGGCGCTTTGAAACGTGCGATATTGCGCGCCATGTTCGGAAAGAAGATGCCGTTGTTTTTGGTGTAGACGCTGAGATGGACGCGCAGTTCTTTCTCGAATTCCTTGTCACCATGCACCACGCGTAAATCCTGAAAAACGCCGAAATAGACCATCTGCTCCGGGGTGGGGATAGAGATCCAGCGCGCCGTCAATTCTTTCCATTCGCTCAGGCTGTGGCACCAATCCGGAGAGTTGGCCATCATCTGCCCCGGGCAAAGGGGGACGCCCACAAACTCCAGGGCGGCGACAATGCGTTCGGCAAAGCGCCGCACCTCGACAAGTTGGTCGGCGGGGAGGTCGTCGCGGTAAACGATGGCACTGTCCTGGTCGGTGCGCAGGGTCTGCTCACCGCGCCCTTCGCTTCCGAGAGCAAGGTAGGCCGCGCCGGGCGGCAGGCAGATCCTCTCTGTGGTGGCGAGGATGGCGATCAAACGCTCGGTCAAAGCATCATTGAAATGGCTGATGAGTTGAATCAGGCTCTGGGTATCGGCATTGGTACGGAGCGCGTACTGGAGCATGCCGATCATCTTTTTGCCGAGGGTGCGCAGCTGTTCGAGAGAGGTCGCCGCTTCGATCTCTTTGATCAGATAAAGCGGGCTGCGGGTTTGAATGCGCAGCAGGTCGGTATCGGTCATGACCCCGACGAGGCGCTCCAGTTCATCGACGACGATCAGGCGGTGGATATTGTGCTTGGCCATCAAAAAGATGGCCTTGAAGAGGTAGTCGTGGGCGTAGATGGTGATCAGGCGAGTCTTCATGATTTCGCCGACCTTCAGCTGCCCGAGGGTGTCAGGGGCATCGGCGATGAGGTTGCGGAGGTCGCGTAGCGAGACGATGCCGACGGGCTTTTCTGTTTCGACGACCACGACCCCTGAAATATTCTGGCGCTTCATCAGGCGGGCCATTTCAACCAGGCTCAGCTCGGGCGAACAGGTGATAGCCGGACGATGGCAGACACTGTCAACGGTGATGAAAAAGAAACTGTCTTCATTGATAGCCGGCATGATGTCCACCTGATTTTTGACGGGAAGTGATCATATTCTTCCGTAATTGCTGGAAGAATGCAATTCAAAAGGGTGGACGCCACCGCTGTTCCGCCACCGCTGCTGTGTTCCACTCTGTAACGCCGTTTAAGTCCATCGCTGCCGGTGGCCGGGAGGGGGCTGTTTGCCGGTATGGATTCCTTTGTTCCCGTGTATCAATAAAACGCATATTTATCGAATTTATTTTTATCAGCGAAACATCAACTCCCTTGTTATGAAAAATCAAAAGGAGATAAATAATTTTATTTTTCAAAAGGTTTGACCGATCTAATCGATAAAAATATAATAAATAAAGATAGTTATTCGTTTAATGGAGCTTGAAGATTCCTCTTTTGGGGGGTGGCAGCTCCCTTTTTTTGCGA
Source organism: Deltaproteobacteria bacterium HGW-Deltaproteobacteria-4 (assembly GCA_002841765.1). NCBI lineage: Bacteria > Deltaproteobacteria > Deltaproteobacteria bacterium HGW-Deltaproteobacteria-4. Next base: position 120,418 of record PHAV01000006.1, read on the forward strand.
GATTAATATGCCGGTGAAATGAAATTTTAAAATATAGTGTTGACAATTATAGAACGATGTACTAATAAAAATATAACACACTTTAGAAAAACGTTTTATCCCCATTTGGCCCTTTCACGATAGACGATCAAAGGTGCAAAGATGACCAGAGAAAAAGGCGTCTATTCAGTTCAAGCGGTTGTCAAGGCGATTGAGCTTCTCGAAGCGCTGGCGCAGGAGGAGACCAATCTCACCCTGGCAGTCCTGGCCAAGAAGCTCGAGCTCAGTCGCAATAAATCATTCCGCCTCCTGGCCACCCTTGAAGACAAGGGACTGGTCGAGCGCAATGAAAGTACCGGTGCTTACAGTCTTGGCGTGCAGGCCTTCGAGATGGCGCAGCATATTCTCAAGAGTGCGAACCTTCTCCGTCTGGCTCACCCGGTGATGGAAGAGTTGGCCCATAAACTTGGCGAAGCCATCTACCTTACCGTTGTTAGTGACGATGAAGTCCTCTTTCTTGATATGGTCGATTCCTTTCAGCAGGTCCGCGCTGTCGATCTGGTCGGCAAGCGTTTCCCCTTCTTTACCAACGCCGCCGGCAAGGTGATCAAGTCGGTCGGTTCCATCGATCTCTTCGGGCGTGGCGGCAAGCGCCGCAGCGAAGAGGAATCCCGGGAATTGGTCAAGGAGCTGGAAGAGATTCGCCGTAAAGGTGTGGCTGTCGATTTTGGCGGACTGGGCGAAGGGATCTGTGCGGTGGCAGTGGTGATACGCGATTACGCCGGCAAGGTGGTCGGTGCGCTCACTCTTCTCGCCCCCTCCTTTCGTATGCTGCCGGAGCGACTGGAGGGTGAAGTGATCCCCGCCCTTTTGGTCGCCGGTGAGCAGTTGTCGATGAAATTCGGTTATTCTCGTGCCTATGCTTGACGATTTTTAATAATGGTGTAAGTTCTTTGGCAGATGATAATTTTTACCAGAAAGAGTTTCGCTCAAAGGTTTAATCGCAAAAACTGTTATGCACCGACATGAAGAAGATCTATTGAATGCTAGGAAAGGAGAATGAATGACTTTAATGAGACGAAAAGGCGCAACCTTCGGCAGTGTCACTTTTAACGAGGAGGTCTCATTCCGCCGGCATCTGTAACAACAGCAGTACAAAAGTTCGAGATGGAAAAGTGGTGATTATCGCGGCTGATTCCGGCCAAGAGCAACCAACATTACAAGCAGAGTGAGGAGAATTTATGGACACAAGTGGAAAGGCTTACTGGCACGCGGTACTAAAACTCGTAGGGGCACACCTATTCGTCTGGGCCCTGGTTTCTTATGGTTTCGGTATCGTCTTCGCTTCGGCACTGAACAACATCCATCTGGGTGGTTACCCGCTTGGCTTCTGGTTTGCGCATCAGGGCTCGATCTATTGTTTCATTGCCCTGATTTTCGTGTTCGCCAAGTTGATGGGCGAACTTGACAAAAAATTCGATGTCCACGAGCAATAGGGAGGCGACCTAAATGGATCTTCAAACTTTAACTTATCTTTTCGTTGGCGGTAGTTTCGCCGTTTACTTCGGCATCGCCCTTTGGGCTCGCGCCGGCAGCACCAGCGAATTCTATGTGGCCGGTGGTGGCGTTCCCCCGATGTTGAACGGCATGGCTACCGCGGCTGACTGGATGTCGGCAGCGTCCTTTATCTCTATGGCCGGCCTCATCTCCAACATGGGCTATGGCGGCGGTCTCTTCCTGATGGGGTGGACCGGCGGCTACGTTCTGATGGCGATGCTGCTGGCTCCTTACCTGCGTAAGTTTGGCAAGTTTACCGTCCCCTCCTTTGTCGCTGAGCGTTACTATTCCAATGGCGCGGCAACCGTGGCGGTTATCTGCCTCTTGACCATGTCCCTGACCTATATCATCGGCCAGATGACTGGCGTCGGCGTCACCTTTGCCCGTTTCCTCGGGGTGACCAACGAAATGGGTATCTACCTTGGCATGGCGATCGTCTTTGCCTATGCCGTCTTCGGCGGCATGAAGGGGATCACCTACACCCAGGTGGCCCAGTACGTTGTCTTGATCGCCGCCTATACAATCCCGGCCATCTTCATCTCCTTCCAGTTGACTGGCAATCCGATCCCCCAGCTCGGCCTCGGCGGTGATCTGGTCGGTCAGAACATCTCTCTGCTGGCCCGGCTTGATCAGGTCGTCACCGACCTTGGATTCGGCCAGTACACCACCTCGGCGACCGGCAGCTTGTTTAACATGTTCATTTATACCGTGACCCTGATGATCGGCACCGCCGGTCTGCCCCACGTCATCATTCGCTTCTTCACCGTCCCCACCGTTGCTGCGGCCCGTTCCTCGGCCGGTTGGGCCCTGGTCTTCATTGCCCTGCTTTACACCACCGCACCCGCGGTAGCCGCCATGGCCCGCATGAATCTGATCTCCACGGTCAACTCGGCCGCCAAGACCGGCGGCGACATGTACGCCGCCGATGCCAGCCTGGTTCATGCCGAGCGTCCGGCCTGGATGAAGCGTTGGGAAGTCACCGGCCTGCTTAAATGGGAAGACAAGAACAACGACGGCCGCATTCAGTACTACAATGACAAAACCAAGAACGAAGCTGCCGCCGCTAAAGCAGCCGCTGCAGGCTGGGGCGGCAACGAACTGACCGTCAACGCTGACATCATCGTTCTGGCCAACCCGGAGATCGCCCTGCTGCCCAACTGGGTCATCGCTCTGGTCGCCGCCGGCGGTGTCGCAGCAGCACTCTCCACCGCCGCCGGTCTGCTCCTCGCCATCTCTTCGGCAATCTCCCATGACCTGCTGAAGAAAATCTGGATGCCGAACCTCAGCGAAAAAGGCGAACTGATGGCCGGTAAAGTTGCCATGGCTGGCTCGATCGTGGTTGCAGGCTGGCTCGGTCTCAATCCCCCGGGCTTCGCTGCCGGCACCGTGGCCCTGGCCTTCGGTATTGCCGCCTCCACCATCTTCCCGGTACTGATGATGGGTATCTTCAACAAGAAGATGAACAAGGAAGGCGCCATTGCCGGTATGCTGGCAGGTCTGTTCGTCACCCTGTTCTACGTTTTTGCCCACAAAGGGATCTTCTTCATCAAAGGGACCGGTTACCTCCCCTTGATCGGTGGCGCGAACTCCTTCTTAGGCCTCACCCCGGAAGCCTTTGGCACCATCGGTGCGCTGGCCAACTTTGCTGTCGCTTATGTGGTGAGCAAGTTCACCCCGGAGTGCCCGGAGCACATCCAGCACCTGGTTGAAGATGTCCGTACGCCGCGTGGATCTAAAGTCGTCAGTGGCGCGCACTAAGCTGATCGTTCATGAAGGTTAGTTTTGCCCCGCCAGCATTTGCTGGCGGGGTTTTTTTCTATGATTATTTGATTGCTAGAAGACCGCTTCCTCGGGTACAAACAGACGCTATAAAATTATCAATGCCTCCTGAAGGGGGCCCGATAGGAGTATCGAATGTCTGACGGAATACTTTTTAATGCCAGCATCGCAATGACATGGATCCTTTTCCTGGCGCTGTTTCCCATGACCTTTTTTTGGCTGCGTCGTGCCTGGCGTATTTTTATCAAAAAAGACTATTCCGAAGTGGCCTTGAAACATGGGGAGTCACCACCGAATCCAAAAAAATGGGCACTGGTTGTCGGGCTTCTCAATATTTTTGCCGGGTCGGTTGCCATCGCAGTGATCGTCGGCGTTGCGATCGGCCACTGGCATTACGACACCTGGACGGCTATGGCTGGTTCGACGATCTGGATCAAGCTTTTTGCTGACTTTGTCATCAGTCGTCAGGCGCACCCATTTACCAAAAAGAAAAAGAAAGAAGCTTAATCCTTCATTGCGGGTTCCGCTTGCGATCGGAAGAATGCACATCCCCTGCGGCCCGCCTCTTTTTTGGCGGGCCGTTTTTCGTCTTTGCCCTTTAACGCACGGGAGGCTGACATGAACATCGAAGAACACGTTTATGCTCGACCCGTACGGGAGTTCTGCCGCCGGGAGCTGATCCTTTGTTCCAGCGACGACTTTGTGCAGGACGCTGCGGCGCAGATGGCGCAACAGGGGATTTCCAGTGTGATTGTCTGCGCTGACGGAGAACCGGTGGGGATCTTCACGGATCGTGACCTGCGTAACAAGGTGGTGGCTGTCGGCGGGGATGCTGCCACGCTGCGGGCTGGAGCCATCATGAGCCACCCGCTTGTCGTCGTCAGGGACGAAGATTTCCTCTTCGAAGCCGTTTATCAGATGTCCCGGCAGGGAATCCATCGTGTCGGTGTGGTCGATACAGCGGGCCGCTTGTGCGGTATGCTCACCGAATCAGATTTGATCCGGGTGCAGACCAACTCGCCGCAGCGCCTGGTGCGGCAACTCGCAAGTGCCGGGAGTATCGCCGACCTCAAGGTCATCCACCACAACATCAATGAGCTGACCGCTTCGCTGCATCAGGTGCGGGTGCCGACCCACGATCTGATGCGCTTGATCAGTCATTTGAATGATCAGATCGTGCAGCGTCTTATCGATCTCCTGCGCCAGGAGAAATTCTCGCAGCTACCTGCCGGCTTTGCTTTTGTCGCCCTCGGAAGCGAGGGGCGCGGCGAGCAGACCCTCAAAACTGATCAGGATAATGCCATGATCTATGCGGATGATCTCTCCGCCGCAGAGGTAGCGTGTCTTGCCAGTTTTTCCGAGGCGCTGATCGCTGCTTTGATAGAGATCGGTGTGCCGGAATGTCCCGGCGGCATCATGGCAACGAATCCCTTTTGGCGGCGGAGTTTGACGGCCTGGCGGGAGGAAATCGACCAGTGGATCAATCTCCCCGATAGCGAAAGTATTCTGCACTTCTGCATGTTCAGCGATCTGCGCACCCTGGCCGGTGACCCGGAACTGGAACAGGCGATCAAGGCGCATATTGCCGCGCGGACCCGGCAGGAAACGCTCTTTTTAACCCGATTGGCGGTTCAGGCCGGAAAGTTCGTTCCCCCTCTGGGTCTGTTCGGTGGTTTTAAGGTGGCAAAGGGGGGCGAGCACCGCGGCGAGATCGATCTCAAGACGGCCGGGCTCTTTGCGCTGACCGAAGGGATCAGGGTTCTGGGGCTTTCCATCGGATTGGTGGGGGGCGGGACGCCGGAGAAGATGGCGCAACTCGTTGCGCAAGGGGTGCTGAGTCACGAACAATACCAGGACCTGCTGGCCAGCTTCAATCTGTTGTGTCAGTTACGGCTGCAGGGGCAGTTGGAGGCGATCACCATCGGGGGCGACCCTTCGAATTACATCGCTCCTCGTGCCCTGAACCGTGTCGAGCAAGGACGGCTGCACGTCACCCTGGAAGTGGTGAAGTCCTTTGAGACCTTTATTAAAGCGCGCTTCCGCCTCGACCTTGTCCCGGGTTAAGTTCTGGCGAGGCGGCGGCTCCGGGTAATCTTTCTTTACTTAAATGACGCTGGCAACTTCTTTGTTGGGCTTTTTGCAGAGATCGAAGAGGAGCTTGCCTAACCCGAGCAGCGCCATCGCCGCAAAGAACAAGCCCCTGCCGCTCGACGGTTTTTTCCCTTCGCTGATAAAGATGACCTGCTCAGAAACCGGAATATTCATCTTTGTCAGCAACTCTTTGAGTTTGCTTGCGTTAGAGTCAGCGATCAGGCTGCTGACAGTCATCCCCTGCAGGTCATACTGCCCGATAAAGAGTTGCCGGTTTTCCTTGAGGAATTCAGCGCGTGTTATTTCTGTGTCGAGATCAAAGTAGTAGGTTTTGAGAGCGTTGAGGATTTGCGGATCACGAGTTTCAAACCAGATCTGCAGATCCTCTGAGGTCTCGGACGCTTTCAACGGGACCAGAAAGGAACTGATCTCCACGGTGCCGCTCATGTTGATCGCCTGCAGCAGGTCGCGATAGCCGCCCTCTATCTTCAGCCATTCCCGCGGTGCCCCCTGTCGGGTCAGTTCTGTTATGTTGATCACGTGTGGTTCGGGGTTGCGCAGATAAAGGGCAAGGTCGGTGACGCCGAGCCAGCCGAGGACGAGACAGACGACCAGTAAAGTGACACGGAAACGTTTCATTCTTTGCATCCTTATGAAAAAAAGTGGGCCGCCCGAAGGCGGCCCAAAGTATTTCAGAGCATCAGCTTTGAGGCAAGTTTAATCAGGCGGTTTCGACGTCGTGGCCGCGGTTGATGTCCTTCTGGGTCATCAACGAGACGAGAACCAGAGTGAGAATCGACAGCGGGATAGAAATGGCGGCCGGGCTGTTAAAGCTGATCGGCGCATCCTTGGGGAGGAGGCCGTAAAGGGCCCACATGTCCGGGGAGATGAGGATCAGGCCGAGGGAGCTGACAATGCCGACGATGATCGAGGCGGAGATGCCGCGAGCGGTTGTCTTGCTCCAGAAAAGGAGCATGAGAATGGCGGGGAGATTCGCCGAGGCAGCAACCGCAAAGGCCCAGCCGACCAGGAAGGAGACGTTCATCCCTTCGAACATGATCCCGAGGTAGATGGCGATACAGCCGACGACGACCGCAGAGATCTTGCCGGCGCGGACTTTGCCGGTATCGCTCATTTTCATGTTGAAGTAGTTGTCCATCAGGTCATGGGCAACAGCGCCGGAGGCGGCAACGATCAGCCCTGATACAGTGCCGAGGACTGTAGCAAAGGCCAGGGAAGAGATGATTGCAAAGAGGATAACCCCGAAGGAGAGGGCCAGAAGCGGTGCGGACATATTGTTGTCGGTGAGATTAATGACACCGTTGGTCATGGCGCCGACCCCCATGAAGAGGGTGAGGAGATAAAAGAAACCGATGGCAGCGATGGCGACGATAGTCGATTTGCGGGCTGCCGCCTGGCTCGGAACCGTGTAATAGCGGATGAGGATGTGGGGGAGAGCCGCAGTCCCGCAAAAGAGGGCGAGCATCAGCGAAACGAAGTTGAAGGTCTCGGTCGGGGTGGCGTTGTCGACCTTGAACTTGAGGCCGGGCCGGAGAATCCGCGAGCCGGGGGTCGGTTTCTGGAAGAAGATTTCAGCCTTCTCCTTGCCGTCGACAACGTAGGTTTTACCCCAGAGGACGATTGTCGAATCCTTGATCGCCGAAAGATAGGCAAAGGGGCCGACGGCGCCGGTGGTGATGACTTCCTTGCCGTTCATCCGCAGTTCTTTGACGTGGCCGACCGGGAAGAAGTCACCGGCCTCTTTGGCGGCACCGTTATAAAGCTTGGTGCCGTCTGCTTTGGTGGTGACATAAAGCGTCTGCTCAAGAGTGAAGCCAGCGTCATTCCTGGCAAGTTTCCAGATCGTCTCTTTGCCGTCTTTGGCGAGTTTGACAAACCCGGCTTTGCCGTAGGCCGAATCGAGACCGGCAACAACCGTATAGGCAGGATCGCTGATCTCCAGCGCGGCGGTCGCGGTCAGAGGTTTGAAGTCATGATATGCAACGCCGTTATTCACCGGTGTGGTCGAGAGACCGCGAACCAGAACCATAACGACGACGACCGTCGACATGATCAACAGCAGGGCGCCTTTGAAGAACTGAACATAGGTGGTCGAGGCCATCCCTGCGGTGGCGACGATAATGGTGACAACAATACCGACGATGCAGACGCCAACCCAGTGCGGCAGACCGAGGAGGGGCTGGACGAGGACGCCGGCGCCGACCATCTGCGGGATGAGGTAGAAGACCGAGACCATCAGGGTGGAGATTGCGGCGGTGAGCTGAATCGACTTGGAGTTGAATTTGGAGTCGAGAGCATCGGTAAAGGTGTATTTACCGAGGCGTTTCATCGGCTCGGCAACGAGGAAGAGAGCGACGACCCAGCCGGCGAGGTAGCCGATCGAGTACATCCAGCCGTCATAACCGGAGGTCGCGATCATGCCGCAGATGCCGAGGAAGGAGGCTGCCGAGAGGTAGTCGCCGGCAAAGGCGATACCGTTGGTGAACCAGTGAACGTTGCCGCCGGCAGCATAATAGCTGGAAGCGGAACTGGTACGGCGGCCAAGGTAGAAGGAGAGGCCGAGGACGAAGGCGACAAACGTGATGAAGAGGCCGATAGCTAACGGAGACTGTGCGTAGATCATGTTATGGTTTCTCCCTTAACCGTTCAGGTCAGACTCTGCTTTGGTGCAGAGATGGTTGTAGATGACAGCTTGGAACAGCGCCAGAGCGATCAGCCCAAAGCCCCAGAGGACGGCGGCAGTCTGCCCCATCACTGTGGTTTCCATCGCTTTGGGATTGGTAGCAATGATGACGACATACGTAAAGTAAACGATGGTATAAAAGACAAACATCTTTACTCCGAGTTTGGTCTTGTAGGCGGCCGCTTCGTCCTTGCCCAGTTTTACGGCGGGTCCATGTCCCATGATAATCACTCCTTTGAATAATGTTTGTGGGGGAACTCTTCCGGCTCCCGCACAAAATGAAGAAAAAAACCTGCAAATGGCGCAGATCACCGACAGTAGAACACAAGATATGATTGAAAATACAAGATGTTATGCTGACTATTGTGGTAAATTATGCGTTATCTTGTGTTATTAGATCCGCGCCATAATATGTTGTTATAAAATCATGTCAACAAAAAATGTATAAAATATCTGGTTTTTTGTCGGGCTGGCAGAATTTTGTTTTTAGAGCGTGAAGAAGGAGTTCCATAAGTTCGGTGACTTGGAGAACATTTAGAATAGTGTTTGAGATGACTGGTAAATGGGACCATATCTGTATGGCGGATGAGGTGGAACTTTTCTAATGATTTGACAGCGCACCGGGAGGATTTTTGCCAACAAAGCAACGATGATGAAAGCATTTGAAAACTGATTTGTTTTGAACTTAGTGTTATATAGATGGGGAAGGTTTTGCACCTTCCTGGTTGTCCCATTCTTTCTTTCGCGGAGCAATCCCATGCCCCAGCGTCATGCTCCTCTACCGGAGAAATCGAGCGACTTCATCACCGGAATCACCCGACAGGTGCGGGAGTACATGCTCAGCCTCGACCGGGCAGAAGCCGAAGCTCTGTTGGGGCAGTTGCGGCAACGGGTGGAGGAGGAAAGTGTTGCTCTTGCCACCGTGCAGTCGACCCATACACAGTTGCTGCAACAGGTCGCGGTCAGTGCTGACTATCAGGAGTTGGCCGCGATTCACCGGCAGTTGAACGAGCTTGAGATCACACGTTTTGAAGCTGTCCCCTCAGTGCCGGCTTTGCATTATGCCTGCACCCGCTACCGTAATCTCCTCGCTGCCCGGACGATGACGCTGGTTGAAGCGGATATGGTTGGCAGCGGGGCGGGCCCGGCCCCGGTGCTGTATGCGCTGCTGAGTATGGGGAGTGACGGTCGTTACGAGCAGACGCTGATTACGGATCAGGATTATCTTCTCGTTTATGCCGATGGTGGTGCTGCCGGGGTCGACAGTTACTTTGTCACCTTCTCGGCGCAACTCGTTGACCGGCTCGCCGAGGTCGGGTTTAAAAAGTGCAGCGGCGAGATCATGCCGTCGAATCCGACCTGGCGGGGGTCGCTGCAGCAGTGGAAGCGCCGGATCCTGGCGATTGTCTGCTATGAATATGATGAATACGCCAAAAATCTCATGGATCTGATCGTCCTCTCCGATGCCCGTTTTATCGCCGGGGAGCAGTCCCTGGCCGAAGCTCTGATCGTGGTGATTCGGGATTTTGAGCGCAGTTATTTCCAGGTCATCTATGGGATGGCAAAGGCCGCGACCGAGATGAAGGTCGGCCTTCGCTGGTTCGGGCGGCTCTGGACCGAGAAGAAGGGAGCGCATCAGGGCGAAATGAACATCAAGCTCCTTGGCTGGGCGGCGCTGGTGATGAATGTGCGCATCCTCGCCGTCAACCATAATATCATTGAAACCTCGACGCTGCAGCGCATCGACAAACTCGAGTTAGCGCGCAGTTTCTCCGCCAAATTTGCCGCCGGCTTGCGCAGTGCCTATCTGCTCTTGACCCGCCTGCGCATCCAGTTGCAAATTCGCGAACTGCGCGGCCTGCAGGAAGATTCTTATTATCTACAACTTCAAACCCTGAGCCTGCGCGAACAGGAGGAGTTGCGCCAGGCCCTGCGGCGCATTGAAGAGTTGCAGAAGATTATCCATACCAATTTCACCATTGTTTGAACGGTGCAGCTTGCAAAGGAGTCCTTCTATGAGTCAAGCCGGAGTGGTACGGATCCAGCATTTGATGAGAATTCACAGCATTGTGCAGGGGGTTTTGATGGCGCTCCTGCTCTTTGTTGCCTGGAAATTACAGCAGGTCTATGCGGTAAAAGGGGCGCTGAAGCTCTTCTTCAACAGCATCTATCTGACCCTGGGGTTGCAGGTCCTCTTTTTTTATCCGATTTATCGTTTTGCCGCCAGGGAGGCATCGGCTGAACTCACGGCGCCCAAGGCAAAAAAGGAGCAAGAGCAAAAGGCGTTGCAACGGCAGCGCATCGTTGCCTCTCTCAGCAAAGCGGCGGTCTTTATCTTCTACGGCACCTTGATCGCCAGTGCTCCGGCCGGCACCTTTGTCAGTAGTGCGGCGTTTTTCTCCTTTTTCGCGACAACGCTGACCTATCTGCAATGTTTCAACTTTGCCGCGAACAGGTTGCTCCTTTCACCGAAAAAGCGTTAAAGACTTTAACCCCCTCGTTTTCGTCCCCGCCAGTCGTTGATGCTCCAGGCGATTTGTGTCCACATGCCGCGCAGCAGGGCCACCTCTTCCTGGTCGGGCCGGGTCCTGCTCAGGAGGTGGTGCAGCTTGTTCCGTACCCCGGCCGGTGAACTCGGATTCAGGAAGGCGATCCTTTCGAGGACCGCATCCATCTGTCCGAGCATGGCCTGCAGTTCTGCCTGCTGCGGGAGAGTTGCGTCCTCCGGCACTATCGATGGCGGGGAGGTCTGCGTCTGCGGCCGGAAAATTTCGTAAAGGAAGAGGAGGACGGCCTGGGCGAGATTGAGGGAGCCGAGTTCGTTTGTCGTCGCCACGGTGGCGGCGTGGGAGCAGAGGGCGACTTCCTCACTGCTGAGGCCGCTATCCTCGCGGCCAAAGACCAGGGCAATCCGCGTGTCAGGCGGCAGGGTCGCCAGCAGTTCCGGTACGGCGGTGCTGTCGAGAAGATCGCCGCGTAATCGCCCGCTACGGCGGGTGGTGGCGATGGAGAGATGGCAGTCGGCGAGGGCGTCGGGCAGGCTGCTGTAAACTTTCGCCGTGCCGAGGAGAGGATGCGCATTGACGGCGAACTTGCGCGCTTCGGGGTGGAGGTGCGGGCAGGGATTGACCAGACGTAAGTCTGTGACGCCAAAGTTGGACATGGCGCGCACAGTGGCGCCGATATTCCCCGGCTGCTGCGGCGAGCAGAGGATGATGGCGAGGCGCTGCGGTTGGAGGTTCGCCATGTCAGCATTTCCATCCTTCTTCATCGTTGCTCCCGCTTGTGTCAGAAAGTCTGACCGTTCTCACTTGCCACCTGTCGGGGTAAAGTTCAGGGCGGCGGAGTTCATGCAGTAGCGCAGTCCGGTCGGCGCCGGACCGTCGTTAAAGACGTGGCCGAGATGGCCGCCGCAGCGGGCGCAAAGGACCTCGGTCCGCACCGAGAAAAAGCCGCGATCCTCTTTGGTCTGGACATTTTCCTGCGCAATCGGTGCAAAGAAGCTCGGCCAACCAGTACCGGAATCGTATTTATCCCCGGAACGGAAGAGCTCCAGGCCGCAGCCGGCACAGGAATAGATCCCCTCCGCATGATGGTCGTGGAATTTATTGCTGAAGGGTCGTTCGGTCCCGGCCTCGCGTAAAACATGATACTGCTCAGCCGTCAATTGCTTCTTCCACTCTGCCGGACTCTTGCTGATCGTCTCACTCATGATCAATCCTTTGCTGGCGGTTGAATAGACCTGAATCGGGGCGGCGAAGGCTGGTGTCACCAGCAGCAGCCAGAGTAGCCATCCGTAAAATAGCTGTTTAGTCATAGGGCCTCCTTTGCCTGGGTTTGTCAGCAAAGTATAGCGCATTCCCCGGGATCCAGCTACTTGTCGGCCTCATTTCGACCTGGATTGGCGACAGCGACGTTTTCACCGTTAGCGGCGCGGATGATCGCCGTCGGCCCGAGTTGCACGATCGCATTTGCCAGGAGCGGCATCTTGCCGCGGCCGCCGGGGAGATCGATGACGTACTGGGGGATAGCCATTCCCGGCAGGGTGTTGCGCAGGGCCGCGACCAAACTCAGGCCGCTTTCGATGCTGGTGCGCAGATGGGCGGTACCGGCGACAAGGTCGCCGTGATGCAGATAATAGGGCCGCACCCGCAGCCGCAGCAGGCCGCGAAATAATGAACGCAGGGTCTCGGCATCATCATTGACGCCGCGCAGCAACACGCTCTGGTTGCCGAGGGGAATGCCGGCCGCGGCCAGGCGCTGACAGGCTTCGGCGGCTTCCGGAGTCAGTTCGCGGGGATGGTTGAAGTGGGTGTTGAGGTACAAAGGATGATGTCGTCCGAGGAGTGCAGCGAGTCGTTCCGTGATCCGTTCCGGGAGGACGACCGGCACGCGGCTGTGGATGCGGATCGTCTCGACATGGGGGATGGCCCGCAGCCGACTCAGCAGATCGTCGAGGCGATCATCGTCCAGCAGGAGAGGATCGCCGCCGGAAAGGATGACTTCATGCAACGCCGGGGTTTGGGCGATATAAGAAAGGGCGGCGGCAAAATCCGGCCCCTGGTTTCCGGAGCTGCAGCCGATGGCGCGCTTGCGTGTGCAGAAGCGGCAGTAAACGGCGCAGGTGGCGGTGGTGAGGAGGAGAGCCCGATCCGGGTAGCGGTGCACCAGTCCCGGCACCGGGCTCAGCCGGGTTTCACACAGGGGATCGGAAAGAAGACCGTCTACTTCCAGTTCCGCGGGATCAGGGACGCACTGCCGCCAAAGGGGATCGCCCGGTCCTTCGAGGAGGTCGAGATAATAGGGGGTGATGCGCAGCGGATAGCGCTGTGCCACCGCCAGCAGCGGCACCGGGTCGATGGCAAAGCGGGCCGTAAGTTGCGCCGGGTCGGTGAGGGAGTCGCGTAAGGATTGTTGCCAGGGTTCCATGTCATAAGCCGGTGAAAGATTAAAGGGGGTGTGTCAGACTTTCTTTTAGCATACCCGCGCTGGTGGCGGAAAGAAAAAGGCGTGATTCGAGGTCAGCCACGGCGGGGTGCGCTGGAGGATGGCGCGGATGGCCGGCTCCCGTTTCAGCGCCGCCAAGAAGCGACGCGCTTCGTCCCGGCCCCAATCGGTGCTGCTGCTAAATGAGCGATAAAGGCCGAGGGGGGCGGCGCTGTCGAGGAGGTTGGCGCTATCGATGGCATAGTCGCCGGCCTGCTCCAGCAGCGAAGCATCGCGGGGGAGATTCATCAACGCCAGATTGAGAAAGCCGATCTTCTCGGCATGCTCCAGTAGGAAGCGGCGCGTTAATTCTGCATCGGCTGCGGTCTCGCCGGGGATGCCGGTCATGACATAAACATAGCTGGCAATCCCGGCAACCCGGAGATTTTCGAGGATCTGCGCCGCCTCGGTCAGCTTTGTCCCCTTGTCCATCTGTTCAAGGACGGCTTGAGAGCCGCTCTCCAGCCCGAGTTGCAGCAGGGTGCAGCCACTTTTGGCCAGGCCGGCGACCAGAACCGGATCGAGGAGGGCGCGTTCAAAGCGGACAAAACCGTGCCAGCGAAGATGGTGGAGTTCGGCATGGCGGGCAGCGAGGGCCTTGAGGGTCGGTGCCGGGATGGCGTTGTCGGTGAGATGAAAATCCCTAACCCCGGTCCTGGCGGCCAAAGCCAGCAAGCGATCCGGAAAAGCGACCGCCGGGTCGCTGCCGTAAGGGTGGGTCGGGGCGGCGGCTTCCGGGCAGAAGCGGCACCTGCCCCAGTAGCAGCCGCGCGATGCGGCGAGGGGGAGGACCGGCCGCGGCGAAAGATAGTCAGCCAGCGGCAGGTCGGAAAAGTCGGGGTTAAAGGCGATCTCCGTGCCGCTGAGGAGATAGTCGTGCGCGCTGCCGCCCGCTAATCGGCACAGCGGCTCTTCCCCTGGCCCGAAGATCAGATGGTCAAAAAGGGGTAAACGGATCGCCCCGGCCGTCAGGATGCGTTGCCAGGAGGTGATCATGCCGCCGCCGGCGACGAGGGTGGCTTCAGGGAGGGCGCGGCGCAGCAGGCCGGCGAGCTCGAAAGAGGGGAGGAGCTGATGGCGGTAGTTGATGGAGAGAGCGATGATGCGCGGCGCCCGGGAAACCACTGCCGGCACGACCTCTCCGGCAAAGTGCTCGTGAAAGAGAGTGGTCACGCTCCCCTCCGCCACCTGCTGCAAGGCCGCCGGCGCAAAGGGGGAGAACTCTTCGTATTCATAATCACCGAGGGTGAGCCGCTCCCCCTTGTCGCCATACAGACCGAGGAGGGTGTGCAAATGGTGCAAGGCGGTGGCATAGCGGGGAAAGGAGGTGAGGGCGGCAACAGAACGGACCAGAACCAGCGATGGCTTCGCCTGTTTCAGGGCGCGGCGCACGTTCGTCGGCGGCTGCGTTCCGGCGACCCGTGCAGCGTTTTCCGGCGCCAGCAGGGACAGGGTGGCGCTGAGATTAACATCGAGCGTCGCCACCGAAAAGCCCTTGGCGCGCAGAGTGCCGGCAAGGACGGCGAGACCGAGCGGCGGCTCGACCGCCTTGGTCGCCGGCGGCTGAATGAGCATGACATCGGTCATTATTCGTCCGGCGATTCGGGGGTGGAGGGCGCCAGGGCGCTGAGCATCTCACGGAAGCTGCGATTTTCCCGTTCGAGGATGGCGATGCGCCGGCCGAATTCAGCGGCGATGCTGCTCAGTTCTTCGACCAGGCGCTCCTGATGGGCGTAGCGAATTTCCAGTTCGACGAGTCTTTTTTTCGTTGTATCCACAGTAGAATCTCCTGTTTTGGGGTTCTTTATATGTCGGACCGGTCGCATCCGATTGATCTTTTGTTGCCTGCGCGGCGGTGCTGTGCTACAAAATCGGCCAGCGAGCGACGAAACCGGGAGGCAGTACAGCATGTATCAAATCAGTGAAAAGGGACGGGGCATCCGCGAAATGTTCGACGCCATCGCCCCCCGTTATGATCTGCTCAATCGTCTCCTCTCCTTTGGTGTCGACCGGCGCTGGCGCAAAACCGCCGTCGGTCTCCTGAGTGTCCCCGGCGACGGTATGGTCCTTGACGTCGCGACTGGCACCGGCGATGTTGCTTTGGAAATCGCCAGCCGCACCCCGGCCACGGTGCAGATCATCGGCGCCGACTTTACCCAGGGGATGCTGGTGCATGGCCTCGACAAAGTCGCCGCCTCTCCTTATGCGCAGCGGATTCAGCTGGTCAATGCCCCTTGTGAAGAGCTCCCCTTTCCTGCGGCGCTCTTTGATGCCGTGACCATCGCCTTCGGGATCCGCAATGTCGTCGATCGCCCCGCCGGCTTACGCGAGATGTGCCGGGTCCTCAAACCGGGCGGCCGGGTGGTCATCCTCGAATTCTCCAACCCCAGGAGCCGACTCTTTAAAGCCCTCTACGACTTCTACTTTCTCCAGGTCCTCCCCCGAATCGGCGGGCTGATCTCCCGGCGCAGCGCTTATCAATATCTTCCCGATTCCGTTCAGGCCTTCCCCCCCCGCGAAGACTTCATGCAGATGATGCAGGCCGCCGGTTTTCGCTCCGTCACCCATCACGATCAAACCTTCGGCATCGCCACGATTTATACCGGCATTAAATAATTTCGTAGGGGCACGGCGCGCCGTGCCCCTACCGGAACAGCTCCGTCACGTCGTCAACGATCTTGCCCGGCAGGCCGAAAGTCCGTTTGAAGATGCCGACGGCCATATCCGAGAGGGACGAAAAGGGAATCGCCTCGACATCAGGATCCTGACTGCTGCCGGTAACGTGGAAGTTGGCAACGACGAAGGCTTTCTTCTCCCCGGTTAATATCCATCCCGCCAGCGGAATGTTGGAGAGGATCTTGTCGACGGTCTGCAACGGTTTGACGCCGATAAGGAAGTCGAGACGATCCTTGACGAGATCCGCCTTGCCGACAAAAGCCATGTCAAAGGCGGGGCTGCTAACTGCGAGATCTTCGCTGTGCATCACACCATCGGTGAAGGTCAGGTTCCCTTTGATCCGGTCGAAGAGCAGGCCGTCCTTGTCGACGTCGGGGAAGTTGAAGGTGAGGAGCTGCCCGACATTAAAGAGGGCAAGGGCGCGACTGATACTGGTAAATCCCCGCATCAGGCCTTTATTGAGGCGAAGGTTGACGTTGCCGTCACAGGTCGGCAGAAAGCGGCCGATCTCTCCTTGTAAGGTAAAGGTGCTCGACAGAGTGCCGGAGATGCTCCCGCGCTTCCCTAAAAGTTGTCTTTGTACCTGCGCCGCGTCGATCTTCTCCGCTTGTCCGGAGACTTTCAAGATCGGATGTTCTTCCCGCAGCGGACCGGTGCTAATGGCGACGTTGGCATGGCCAGCGCCGATCTCCAGACGCAGCAGCTCAATCTGCAGGGCTCCGTTGCGCAGAGCGATCGTGCCGGCGGCATTTGCAAATCTGACCCCGAAAAGATCGCCGTTTGCAATCGTCACCTGAATATCGGCGCTCAGGGGGTGGGCCGTGTCGGCGGTTGGCGTTGAGCGCGGCGCCGGTTTTTCACCCTTGTGCCAAAGAGCGATGATGCCGGCGATATTCCCCTGACTGGCAACGATGTCGAGAATCAGGTTGGCCGGCGTGTAGGTGAGACGGCCATTGATCAGGGCTTTGGTTTCATTGTCGATCTCGGCGCTGATCTGTTCAAAGAGAATCCCGCTGCCGGAGATGACCAGGCGGCCCTCGATAGAGGAAAAGATCTTTTGCGGCGAGCTGAAGACAAGATCGGCCGCCCGGGTTTTCGCAAGATCAAGGTCGAGAGTGAGCTGGAACGCCGGCAGCCATTTCAGGTCAGCGCTGGCCCGTACCGGCGAACTGCCGAGGAGGCCGGTGATCGCCGGGAATTCGATCCCCTCGCGATGGACGAGCATCCGTCCGCTGGCGTCGTGCAGATTGGCAACGCTGGCCCAGAGGTGCATGCCGAGCTTCCGAAACTCCCCACTCCCCTGCAAACTCCTCAGCCCCTTGCGGTCTCCGCTTAAATCGAGACGCAGATCGACTTCGCCGCTCCCCCGCAGCTTCTGCTGGACCGGCAGGAAGGGGGGGAGCTTTTCGAGGAGGAGATGACTAATGTCACAAGCGAGGGTGTAGCCGCCGCTGCTGTCGAGGGCGAAGTGCCCGTTGGCGCGGGCTTCAGCAAAAGGGAGGAGGAGGCGGGCATGGCTGAGTTCGAGCCCGGAAGACTGCACTGCGCCGAGGATGAGGAGTTCACCAACCTCTCCGGCCCGTTTCAGCGGGATGTCGTTAAAGTGGACGGCCGCGCTCTCGAAGCGCGACTGCAGATCAAGGAGGAGTCGGGAGGGCGTCCCACTGATCTTGCCGGAAAAGGAGATGGGGCCACTGGCCTGCAGCTTCTTTTGCCAAGCCGCGGCGAGGAGGGGGATCAGAGCTTCCGCCCGCGCCGTACTGGTGATCTGCAGGTTAAAGCTCGCTTCCCCCTGGCGCGGGAAAGCGATATGGCCTGCCCCTGCACTCTTCCCGCCGAGGAGGGTGGCTTTAGCGCTTTTGATTGCCAGTTCGCCATCTGTCCAGACTCCGTCTCCCGCCGCATTCTCCACCAGACCGATCCCCTTGAGGTTAAAACGTCCATCCCGGAGCAGAAGAAGAGCGGTGTCGAGGTGGAGTCCTTCCGTACTCGACCAGCGCAGCTGGATCTTTTCCATGCCGACGCTGCCGCTCACTCCCTGGCCGCGCAGGGCCGTTGCCAGTTGGGGCAGAGTGTGCTCGGGGATCCATGGGCCGAGG
Organism: Deltaproteobacteria bacterium HGW-Deltaproteobacteria-4; assembly: GCA_002841765.1. Lineage (NCBI taxonomy): Bacteria > Deltaproteobacteria > Deltaproteobacteria bacterium HGW-Deltaproteobacteria-4. The sequence continues at coordinate 138,289 of PHAV01000006.1, forward strand.
AGATTCAGGGGGGTCGTCGGGACAGCCAGGGTCGCAATCAGGGGTGTTGTCGCGGTTGGCAGTAGCACTTCGCCGTGCAGGGACAGGGCATCGACGCGAAGGAGAAGGTTGCGGATCGTGTCGGTTGCGGCGCTTTGCCAGATGCCGCCAAGGACGATTTCACCGGCATGCAGCGGGGCAGCGTACAGGGTCGGCAGGTTCAACGCCGCGTCCGGACTTTCGGCGCGGAGTTCAAAAGCAAGGCCGCTGGCCGGAGCGCCCTGCGCGTGTAAGCTCAATTTGGCCAATCCGGCGAACCGGAGCTTTTTTTCGCCACTTTCGCGGGCAAGGGGCAGCTGCGCCAGATCGAGCTCTTTCATCCCGAGGGTGAGATCAATGCGAGTTTCCTGCCAGGGAGCATCCGCATTCGCTGCTTCAATCATTCCGGATAATTGCCAGGCAGTTCGCAACTCTCCGGAGCGGATCTCTCCACTCGCCGTGACTGCCACAGGCGTCAGGAAAGCGATGTTGTCCAGTTGCAGATTGATTTTGTCAAGATCGTAACGCTGCGCGCCGTTCATGACCGTCACGCGGCTGTTGCGTAGCAGCAAGGTGCTGATATTGGTACGGCGTAACAGGTCGAGGAAGGTTTTCAGCCGTTCTGGCGCCGTCTTCTCCGCTTCCCTGGTCGTTGTCCCGACCGGGACGTTGATACGGAGTTGTGCCCCTTCGAGGAGGATGCTTGAGAAACTCAACTGTCGCTGCAAAAGCGGGGTGATATGGAGCCGCAGCAGCAGATGGTCGACAATCAGAGAGCTGGCCTCCTCCGGGGCGCCGATGGCGGTATCGCTGAGCTCCAGGCTGAGGCCGTGGCGCAGGGCAAAGTGAATCGCGCCGATCTGGACCGGGCGCTGCAGGGCTTGCTGCAGTCCGGCCTGGAGTTGGCTCCGGTAATCGTTGAGATTGAAAGAGTAAAGAAAGAGAGTGAGCGCTACCCCGGCCGCACCAAACAGCAGGGCGATCAGGGTGATAACGGGATGGCGGCGCAGACGTTGAAACACAGGGGGAGATCTCCTTGAGAAGCAATCGGGGCGTCAGTATAGCGCGCTCGACGGAGTTGGGGAAGAAGCAAGTCAAACTTTGCCGGAAATCTTTACTCACAGGGGGACGTCATGCTAAAAGAAAACGCTTCAGCTCCCTCCTTGTGAAAGGGTTTCCCATGCTTGGCCACCGTCCTACTTACGTCGAGATCGATCTTGCCGCCATCCGCCACAACCTGCTGGAGGTGCGCCGGCGCCTGGGTCCGGTCGGAAAGATCCTGGCGGTGGTCAAGGCCGATGCTTACGGCCATGGCGCGCAGCGGGTGGCCCCCGCTCTTGCCGCCGCCGGGGCCGATCTCTTCGGTGTGGCGATTGTTGAAGAAGGGATTGAGCTGCGCAACGCCGGAGTGCGGCAGCCGATTGTCGTCCTCGGCGGCTTCTATCCGGGGCAGGAGCTGAGCCTCCTCCAGCATGAACTCATCCCCTGCCTCTTCGATCTTGACAGTGCGCGGCGGCTGGAGACGATCGCCGCCGCTGCCGGCGTGATCTGGCCTTATCACCTCAAGATCGATACCGGCATGGGGCGCATCGGTTTTCTCCCCGAAGAGCTCGCCGTGGTCTTGCCCCAACTCGCCGCCCTGACCCATCTCCGCCTCGACGGGGTCCTGTCCCACCTGGCCCTGGCCGATGATCCCCCCCATCCCCTCACCGCTGAACAGATTAACCTGTTTCGCGCCATCCTCAGCCAGGTGCTGGCTGCCGGCTTTACCCCGACTGAGATCCATCTCGGCAACAGTGCCACCATCTTCTCCCGTGATATCCCGGAATGTAACGTTGTCCGTCCCGGCATCGCCCTCTACGGCGCGGCGCCATCCGACTACTTTGCCGGCCAGCTCGACCTCCGTCCGGTGATGAGTTTCCGTTCGCGCATCGCCCTGCTCAAGAGCGTCCCGGCCGGCACCGGCATCTCCTACGGACACCGCTATCGCGCCCTGCGCCCCAGCTTCATCGCTGCGGTGCCGGTCGGGTATGCCGACGGCTACAGCCGTCAGCTCACCAATCGCGGTGAGGTGCTGATCCGCGGCCAGCGCGCTCCGGTCGCCGGGACGGTCTGCATGGACTGGATCATGGTTGATGTCACCGACATTCCCGACGTCAGCGTCGGTGATGAAGTTACCCTCCTCGGCCGTGACCAAAACGACGCCATCAGCGCCGAAGAGTGGGCCGGCAAGGTCGGGACGATCTCTTACGAAATCTTCTGTAATGTCAGCAAGCGCGTTCCGCGCATCTATCGCGACTAAGGCTGGTCCATGAGCCTACTTCTTCTCGCCCTTGATCTCGGCACCACCACCCTCGCCGGCCGGATTCTTGACGCGCAGGGGCAGGTGCTGGCCGAAGGCAAGGTGGCGAATCCGCAGCGGGCGCTCGGTGCCGATATTGTCCGCCGCCTGGAAGCAGCGTTGGCCGGGGAGGGGGAGCGGTTGCAGGCGCTGCTGGTCGACGGCATCGCGGCGCTCCTTGATGATCTCCTGCGTGCCGCCGGTGCCGGCCGCGAATCGATTGGCGCTGTTGCGGTGGCAGCGAATCCCGGGGTGACGGCTCTCTTCTGTGGCGACGATGTGCGTCCCATCCTCTTCCCGCCGCATCGCCCGAAGAATCCGGGGTTGCGCTCCCTTGCTCTGCCTGTCCTCCAGCTTCCCGTCCCCCTCGTGCTCTTTCCTGTGCTCAGCGGTTATGTCGGCGGCGATCTGGTTGCCTGTCTTTACGGCCTTGCTTCTGTTACTGAAGGCACTCTCGTTATCGATCTCGGCACCAACGGTGAAATTGCCATCGGCAATGCGGACGGTTGGCTTGCTACTTCGGTGCCGGCCGGGCCGGCCTTTGAGGGAGGGGAAATCAGCTGCGGCCAGCTGGCGACGACCGGAGCGATCAGCAACGTGACCCGCGTCGGTGATCGTTTGCAGCTGGAGGTCATCGGCGGCGGCGTGCCGACCGGTCTTGCCGGCAGCGGTCTCTTCGCCGTCATCGCGGTCGGGATCGAAAGCGAACTGATCGATTGTAGCGGCCGGATCGTGACGCCTGCCGAAGTCGACTCGAACCTTTCCCGCTATCTGCGCCCTGACGGCCGAGCTCAGGCTCTCTGTCTTTATCGCGATGCCGGGCGCGAAATTGTCGTCACGCAGGGAGATATCCGCGCTTTCCAGCTTGCCAAAGGGGCGGTGCGTGCCGGAATCGACGCCCTTTTGGCCCGTGCTGATATTCCGGTTGCGGCGGTTGAACAGGTTATTGTCACCGGCGCTTTCGGACTTTCTCTCGACCGAAAAAGCTTGAAAAGCGTTGCCATCCTCCCTGCCGTCATGGTAGAAAAAGCGCTCTTTATTCCCGGTGGCGCCCTTTCCGGGGTGCAGCGTTTTCTCCTGCAAGATGACGGTTGCGCGCAGTTACAGGTGCTGACTGAAAAGATGCGCAGTTACCCCCTTTCCGGGACGCCAGCATTTGAGCGCGCCTTTTTGGCCGCGCTGGATTTTTAACGGTCGCGTCCGGTTAGTTTTTGCATTTAGTCCCCCTCCTTCCTATTCAAGGTCAAGGAGGGGTTAGGGGTGGTTGCTTTTGTTTTTCATCAATCTTAAAAATAAAACGAAGTAAAGCCCCAAATACTTACCACCCCCAGCCCCTCCTTAAAAAAGGAGGGGAGCTAAAAGCTTGAATTAGAAGTTTTCGCCACCCCACATATTTAAAAAGGATTCTTTTATGGCTGTAATCAAGCGCGCCCTCATCAGTCTCTCCGACAAGACCGGCATTGTCGACTTCGCCCGGGAACTCGCCGGCTTCGGTGTCGAAATCCTTTCGACCGGCGGCACCGCCAAACTGCTGCGCGACGCCGGTTTGACAATCAAGGATGTTGCCGACTTTACCGGTTTCCCCGAGATGCTAGACGGCCGGGTCAAGACTCTCCATCCCAAAGTGCATGGCGGCATCCTCGGCATGCGCGACAACCCGGAACATGTCGCCAAGATGCAGGAATACGGCATTGAAAATATCGACATGGTCGTCGTCAACCTTTATCCTTTCGAAGCGACTGTCGCCAAGAAGGGCTGCAGCCTCGAAGACGCCATCGAAAATATCGATATTGGCGGCCCGACTATGCTCCGCTCTGCCGCCAAGAATAATCGCGATGTCACCGTCATCGTCGATCACAGCGATTACGCCGGAATCTTTGCAGAGATGCGCAGCAGCGGCGGCGCCGTCAGTCGTGACTGTAACTTTGCGCTCGCCGTTAAAGTCTATCAGCACACCGCCGCTTACGATGGAGCCATCTCCAACTGGCTCGGCAAAAAACTCAACACTGAAGACAGCGAGTATCCGCCGACTCTGACCCTGCAGTATGCCAAGGCGCAGGGACTCCGTTATGGCGAAAATTCTCACCAAAGCGGCGCCTTTTATATTGAAAAAGAGGTGAGCGAGGCCTGTATCGCTACGGCCCGGCAATTGCAAGGCAAGGAACTCTCTTACAACAATATCGGCGACACCGATGCTGCCCTTGAATGCGTCAAACAGTTCACCGAAGGGCCGGCCTGCGTCATTGTCAAGCATGCCAACCCCTGCGGCGTCGCCCTCGGCAGCGATCTTCTTGATGCCTATAATCGCGCCTACAGCACCGATCCTGAGTCGTCATTTGGCGGAATTATCGCCGTCAATTGCGAACTCGATGCCGCCACCGCCCGGGCGATTGTCGATCGTCAGTTTGTTGAAGTCATCATCGCCCCGCAAGTCTCGGCGGAAGCCAGCGCCATTGTCGCCGCCAAGAAGAATGTCCGCCTCCTTGAATGCGGCAACTGGTCGGTGGAAACAGTCGCGCGCCTCGATTTCAAACGGGTCAACGGTGGACTTCTTGTCCAGCAGGCTGATCTGGCTCTTTATGAAGACCTCAAGGTCGTCAGTAAGCGCCAACCGACCGCGGCTGAGCTCGAAGATCTTCTCTTTACCTGGCGGGTGGCTAAATTCGTCAAGAGTAACGCCATTGTCTACGGCAAAGACAAGATGACGATCGGCGTCGGCGCCGGGCAGATGAGCCGGGTCAACTCCGCGCGCATCGCCGCAATCAAGGCCGAACATGCCGGCCTCACCGTCACCGGCGCGGTCATGGCTTCCGATGCCTTCTTCCCCTTCCGCGACGGTATCGACAACGCCGCTGCCGCCGGTATTGTTGCCGTCATTCAACCTGGCGGCTCGATGCGCGATGCCGAAGTCATCGCCGCTGCTGATGAGCACGACATGACGATGATCTTTACCGGCATGCGTCATTTTCGGCATTAATCGGTTGTTTAATCCGTTGTAGCCAAGGTTGACATTTTAATCGTCAAGAAGGAACAAACATAAATGAACGTTCTAGTCGTTGGCGGCGGTGGCCGCGAACATGCTCTGGTCTGGAAGATTGCCCAGTCGCCGCTGGTCAGCAGGATTTTTTGCGCGCCGGGGAATCCCGGCATGGCTGGCCTCGCCGAAAATGTGCCGGTGGCGGTCGATGATCTCGATGGTCTTTTGGCTTTTGCGTTGCGCGAAAAGATTGCACTCACCGTCGTCGGCCCCGAGCTCCCCCTTTCTCTCGGCATTGTCGATCGCTTCGAAGCGGCGGGTCTCAAGGCCTTCGGACCATATCAGAATGCAGCGATTATCGAGGCGAGTAAAGCCTTCTCCAAAGATCTGATGGAGAAGTACGATATCCCGACTGCGGCTTACGGGGTCTTCAGTGAGATTGCCCCGGCCCTCGACTTTATCAAGCAGCTCGGCACGCCGATCGTCATCAAGGCCGATGGTCTGGCTGCCGGCAAAGGGGTGATTATTGCCCAGACTGTTTCCGAGGCCGAAGCGACCGTGCACGATATGCTCGGTGGTAATGCCTTTGGTGCCGCCGGCTCGCGGGTGGTGATCGAAGAGTTCCTGCGCGGCGAAGAAGCCTCCTTCCTCGCCCTCACCGACGGGAAAAAGATCGTCCCCCTGGCGAGCGCCCAGGATCACAAAGCCATCTTTGACGGCGATCTCGGTCCCAATACCGGCGGCATGGGCGCTTATTCGCCGGCACCGGTGGTGACCGAAGAGATTCATCAAATCGCCATGGAGCAGGTCATGCGCCGCGCCGTCGATGGTATGGCCGCCGAAGGGCGCCCTTATCGCGGCGTTCTTTACGCCGGGCTGATGATCGATAACGGCCGGGTCAAGACCCTCGAATTCAACGCCCGTTTCGGCGATCCCGAATGTCAGCCGCTGCTGATGCGGATGAAGTCGGATATCGTTCCTCTTCTTCTTGCCATTGCCAACGGCGATCTTGGCGATCTGACCATCGACTGGCACGATCAGGCGGCGGTCTGTGTGGTCATGGCCGCCGGCGGTTATCCCGGTGACTACCTCAAGGGGGATGAGATTCACGGCCTTGACACCGCCGCCGCGCTAAACGATCTCATCGTCTTCCACGCCGGCACTACCGAAAAAAATGGCAAAGTAGTGACCAACGGCGGCCGGGTTTTAGGTGTGACCGGGCGGGGTGACAGCGTCAAGGCGGCGATTGCGAAGGCTTATGAAGGGGTGCGCGTGATTCACTGGAATGGCGCGCAGTACCGGACGGATATTGGCAAGAAGGCGTTGTAGCACTGGTGTCCTTCTCCCTCATGGAAAAACAGGCAAATTAAATAAAGGATCTTCCAATGACAACCACCGCACCGCAAGTCGGCATCCTCATGGGGAGCGACAACGATTACGAGATCATGATTGAAGCCGGCCGCGCCCTGCACGGTTTTGGCATTCCCTTTGAAATGACTGTGGCCAGTGCCCACCGCTCCCCGCAACGGACCAGCAGTTATGTCCGCAGCGCCCGGACGCGCGGCATCAAGGTGCTGATCGCCGGGGCCGGTGCCGCCGCCCATCTCGCCGGGGTGGTCGCCGCCGAGACGACCCTGCCGGTCATTGCCGTGCCGATCGATGCTTCGGCCCTGCAAGGGCTCGACGCCCTCCTCGCCATGGTGCAGATGCCGGCGGGAATACCGGTGGCGACGATGGCGATCGGCAAGGCCGGCGCCCGCAACGCCGGCATTCTTGCCGCCCAGATCATCGCTCTCGGGGATCCGGCCATTGCGCAGCGTCTGGAGGACTTCAAGGTCGAACTGGCCAGCGGAGTTGAAAAGCGCGCCCACGCCCTCGAAGCCCGCTTGCAGCAAGAAAAGTTTTAACTCTCCCCCTCCTCTTGACAGCTGCAAGGGGGATATATTACCGTTATTATCGGAATTAATTTACGGCAACAACTGTCGGCAGGGAATTGGCCCGTGCCGCTCCTTCATCTCAATCAGGAGACGCGGATTTGAACGACAAGAAGCAAAACCCCATCGATGCGATTTGGGATTTTTTCTGCTCCCTCAAACTCTCCATCAGCACTCTTATCCTCCTTGCCGTCACCTCGATTCTCGGCACTGTCATCGAGCAAGGCTCCACACCGCAAGCCATGACGGAGAAGCACGGCTGGAGCCTCAGCTTCATGCAGTTCCTCGATACCTACCTTGACGCCTTCAACATGTACCACTCCTGGTGGTTTATCGGCCTCCTCGGGCTCTTTTCCGTCAACCTGATCTGCTGCTCGATCAAACGTTTGCCGCGGGTCTGGCATACCGTGCAGAATCCGCAGTTGACCCCTGATGACAATACGCTGCGCGCCTTCTCCAACCGCGAAGAGTTTGTGGTCAAGGGTGAGGAGGCGGCGATCAAAGAGAAGGTCAGCGCCTTTCTGTCCGGCCGTTTCTCCGCCGCCAGGGTCCATGAAAAGGACGGCAAGACTTACTTTTACGCCGAGAAGGGGGCCTGGTCCCGTTTCGGTGTTTATATCACCCACCTGTCGATCCTGATCATCTTCGTCGGCGCCCTGCTCGGGAGCTTCTGGGGCTACAAAGGGTATGTCAGTATCCCCGAGGGCGGCCAGACCGACCAGGTCTATCGTCGTGACAAGCAGGTCGAAGTTCCGATGGGGTTTGCGGTCCGCTGCGAAGCCTTCAGCGTCAGTTACTATGAAGGGACCCGCCGCCCGCGCGAGTTCAAGAGCATCCTTACGGTCATCGACAACGGTGAGGTCGTTATCAAGGATCGCAAGGTTATTGTTAACGAACCCTTGACCTACAAAGGACTCGTCTTTTACCAGTCGAGTTACAATCCCATCGGCGACCCGAGTTTTGGTATTCAGGTCAAGGAGCGGGCCAGTGGCCAGGTCATCGATTTCAAAATCCCCTTTGGCGGCACCCGCCCCCTCCCCGGCGGCGGGTCAGTGCGGGTCGAAAATTACGGCGATAACGGCATGATCGTCCGCCTTGGCGTTATCGGCACCAACGGCCAGCGCCAGGTCGTTGATATCTATGATCCGAGCGCCAACATCAGTGACGAGCGGCGCGGTGGAGAATATGTCTTTACCCTCACCGGCTTCCACCAGCGTTACGCCACCGGCCTGCAAGTCGCCAAAGACCCCGGCGTCGAAGTCGTCTGGCTCGGCTGCCTCTTCATGGTCATTGGCACTATGGTCGCCTTCTTTATGTCGCATCGCCGCATCTGGGTGGTCCTCAGTCCCGGCAACAAAGGGATGAACCTGCTGATTGCCGGTAACGCTAATCGTAATCAGCCCGCTTTTGAGATCGGGTTCGACGAGCTCAAAAAAGAATTCAAGAACGAATTTTCGTCCTAGCCCTTACGCACCCTCGGGAGAAAAAACACTATGGATAGCTCAATGCTCTTTAACATCACGACCATCGCCTTCTTTGCGTCCATGGTCGCTTTCCTCATCTACCTTGCCACCCGCAGCGAGAGCGTCGCTTTGATCGGCAATGTCGGCGCCTGGGTCGGCTTTGTCGCCTCCACCGCCGCCATGGGCGTGCGCTGGTACGAGTCGTATCAGATCCCCAGCGGTTACGGCCGCGTCCCCCTCACCAACCTGTATGAATCGATCGTTTTCTTCGCCTGGTCGATCATCCTCATCTACCTGATTGTCGATATCAAGTACAAGCAGCGCGCTATCGGCGCTTTCATCATCCCCTTCGCCTTTATGGGGATGATCTGGGCCCAGCTTGGTCTCGACAAGACCATCGAGCCCCTTGTTCCGGCCCTGCAAAGCAACTGGCTCACCTACCACGTCATCACCTGCTTCCTCGGTTACGGCGCCTTTGCTGTCGCCTGCGGCGTCTCGATCATGTACCTGATCAAAATCGGCCCTGAAGAGCGGAGTAAAGGGACGACCCTGACCGGCCTCCTCGGCATGTTCCCGCCAACCCGCGTCCTTGACGACATCAACTATAAATCGATTATGATCGGCTTTCCCCTTCTCACCCTCGGCATCATCACCGGCGCCGCCTGGGCCAACTACGCCTGGGGAACTTACTGGAGCTGGGACCCGAAAGAGACCTGGAGCCTGATCGTCTGGTTCGTCTACGCCGCCTTTCTTCACGCCCGCTTCACCCGCGGCTGGGTTGGTCGCCGTGCGGCCTGGTTGTCGATCATCGGTTTTGCCGCGACGATCTTCTGCTACCTCGGTGTCAATCTATTGCTGTCGGGGTTACATTCGTACGGCAGTTAAGATGAAACCGCCAATCTCCCCCGCGTGAGGGGTCGTGGTGCTACCCGGTATAAACAGGAAATGCCCCTCTCTGCAGTAGCAGGGAGGGGCATTTCCTGTTTGAGTTGTCAGTGGCTCTTTATGGAAATGAACGGCCGGGAATGAACCTCACTTACCGGGAGTCGCCAGTCCGGCGGTAAAGATGATTGAATCAAAAGAGCGACCGAGTGAGGCACTGGTGAAGTTGCGCATAACGAAGCCCGATTTAAAGGTGACTTCCTGTCCCGCCACGACTTTGACCGGGGGGGAGGCGACCCAGGTGCGCTGCCCGTCCTGTTCGACGGCAACATAAGTGTAGCCGCCGGCATCAAAGGTTTCAGCGACTTTACCGGTAATGGTGGCGGCCGGTGGAAGGGGAGCGGTCTCTTTCCCGGGAGCCGACATTCCGTGCCCGGGGGGAGGCGACGGCATTGCCGGAGGGTTCATTTTCTTTGCTTCAGGTACGGGGTGCGGCAGTTGCTCTTTGTTGCCAGCCAGTCCGCGACTGAAATAGATAGAATCGAAAGTGCGACCCAGAGACGGACTGGTATACTTCCCCATTTCCACTCCTGGAGCAATTTCCACCTTTTGTCCCGTCTTGATAGTCGTTTTATTGATCGCGACCCACCGTTTCTGGCCATTATTCTCTATCTGCAGATAAGTGTAGCCGCCGCTGTCCATAGTTTCGACGACAGTCCCCTTAATAAGGGGCTGAGCCGCAGTAGCCGCAGGAGCGCCGGCTGCGGCAGGAGTGTAGCCAGGCATGGCAAAGGCGCCGCCGGAAATTGTCAGGGCGAGGGTGAGGGCCATAACCGGGGTCAGTGTCTTGAGGGGGATTTGCATAATTGTCTCAATTCTCCTTGGTGAAGTTGGTCTTGCGTGGGTGATCTTTAGATACGGAGTGGTACGTACGGTCATATTGCGTCGCTGTATGACAACCCGGGGCACAGCTTCCCCCTGTGTCGGTCGGTTTGAAGTTGATCGGGATGGTCCAGTTGCCGAAGTCGGTCCCTTTCTCCTTGATTAAACTGTGATCGTCGCTGCCGTGGGAAGCATGACAGATTGTGCAGACCCGACCTTTTCGATGGTCGATCGCATGCACATAATGCAGGTTCTGACTGCTGTTACGAAAAGCGGTCTTTTCGCTGGCTTTTGGCGAATCCAGCATCGATCGGTTATGGCACTTGAAGCAAAGCGGATAAGCCTTCTTCTCGTAGACATAAGGGCCGGACGGATAATCCTCCTGAAGCAGGCGGTAAAAGGGTGAACCGTGCGCAGCGTGACAAGGGGAGCATTTACCCTCGGCGACCGGTCCGTGGAGATTAACCTTGCCTTCAACTTCACGGCCGATATTGCGCAGCGGTTTTGAGCGCGTAAAGTCATTCCGGCCATGGCAGGAGAGACACAACTCCTTTTCGGGAGCCAGGAGCAGGGCCGGAAGGTGAGAAGCGTGGCCGGTGTGACAGCCTCCGCAAGACGTTTCTCGATAAAGCGCCGCATGTTTTACTTTAGACTTGAGCGCCGTTTGGACCTCTGCATGACATTCGAGGCAGAGACCCGGCATCGGGGTTTTCAGCAGATAGCGGTGAGCAGACCCATGAGGGTTATGGCAGGACAGGCAGTCCCCCGCCGCCACTGGTGGGTGGACGGCCCCTTCCTGCTTCACCTCGTGACATTGGTAACAAAGGTTAGCCGCAGTAGCAGAAAGGATGAAGCTTTTTCCCGTCGAAGAGGGGTGCCCCGGGTTTTTCTGCTCATGGCAGGCAAGACAGTCCCCCGCGACCACCGGTTGATGCGGGTTCTTTTGATTGCCAAGAGGCTGGTGGCAGTCGGTTGTTAGGCAGTCACCGGCCAGGACCGGTACGGTCAATGCGAATAAGGAGAAAAGGAAGAAAGTCAGAAAAAGAGAGCATCGCACGTTCATTCGGTATCATTTCGGCAGAAAAAAGTTATTCGAGATGCTTTTCAGCGAGAAGTACACAAGTGTAGACCAATATGTACAGAGGTAGCCGTGGCAAGATGTTTGCACGCCTGAATTTAATTCTTTGTTTGCTTTGCTACTGCAAAAAATGTACGCTTGGCCGGAACAGGCAGGGGTGCGATTTTGCGCCGAAACCTATTGCGCCTTTGATCCATTCGAAATTTAACCATTTTTATCGGATGAGAGACAAGGAATAAATTTCAATTTGATGTGAAGGACGGAGGAAAAATGAAGTTAAGAAGAATGTTGCTGGTGGCAGTTCTTGCCCTGATGGTGTCTCCTTTTGGCGGGACAAGCAGTGTTTTGGCGGCGGTTGCACAGGCTCAGGCACCTGTGCTGGGAAACAACGATTGCATCAAATGCCATCGTGATGCGCCGCGGGATATTGAGGAAGCCGGTCAGGCGCATAAGAACAGCGTCAGTTGTCAGGATTGTCATGCCGGTCACCCCCCTGTGGCGCTGGAGATAATCCCGGCGTGTAGTCAATGCCATAGCGGTGCCCCCCACTACCAGATTGAAGGATGTTTCAGCTGCCACAAAAATCCCCATCGGCCTCTGGAGATCATTCTCGGTAAAAATCTCACCGCTCCCTGTCTGACCTGTCACCAGGGTGAGGGGACGCAGCTGAAGGATTTTTCGAGTAAACATACGATCCTGGCATGTACCTCCTGCCACGAAAACAAACATGGCAACGTCCCCAACTGCACCAACTGCCACGAATCCCACGGTCCGACCATGCTGGAGGCCGACTGTAAAAAGTGTCATCAGGCTCACAAACCCCTCGACGTCAGCTACGCCGCGAATATCCCCTCCGCAGACTGCGGCGCCTGTCATGATCAGGTCTTAAAGGGATTGGTCAGCAGTCCGGCCAAACACAGCAAACTGGCTTGTGCCACCTGTCACGAAAAACAGCACGGTAAGATTCCCCTGTGTGGTCAGTGTCATCAGCCGCATACGCCGGAGATGACGGCCGACAAGTGCAAACTCTGTCACGCTGCGCACAGCCCGTCTCCGGTCGTTTATGGTGACAAGGTTGCCTCCGTCGAGTGCAGCGCCTGTCACGATGGTGTTTTCAAGGAGCTTGATACCAGCAAGACCAAACATCAGAGTCTGAAGTGCGTTGATTGTCATGCGGCAACACATGGTAGTATTCCACAGTGCACCGATTGTCATGAACCTCATGCCAAGGAGATGGTCCAGGCTGATTGTCTCTCCTGTCATAGTGCACACAAGCCGATGCCGGTTGTCTACGCAGAGAAGGTTGCTTCGACACAATGCGCCGCCTGTCATGAAGATGCGTTCAAGCTGCTGCAGGCAAGCAAGAGCAAACATAGCGGACTGCAGTGCGCCACCTGTCACCAGGAAAAGCACAAGATGATCCCGGCTTGCCTGGATTGCCATAGCGCCCCGCATTCTCCCCGGATGCTGCAGCAGTTCCCGAGCTGTGGGCAGTGTCACAACATCGCTCACGACCTGACAATGTAGTAGAGAGCAGAGGCGCGTCCCCCGGCGAATAGCCGGGGGACGCGTGTTTCCTTTAAAAATCTCCGAAAAATTGAAAATGCTACAGTAAAAATTTCTGCGGCCCTTCGCGGGAAAGTAACACCAATCAGCGTAAAATATTATCTGCCAAATTAACAGTCAGAATGGGTCATGTGATGCATAAAGTTTTTGTTGCATTCTGCACAGGCTTGCTATTGGTTGTCGGTCAACTCCCCGCCTCTGCGCAACAGCGGACAAAAAGCAAAAAATCTCCCGCGATTGAGGAGAAATCCAACTATTTCTACCTGATTCCGACCGTAGGCGTGTACTCTTTCGGTTCCGGGGATTTTTATAAAACAGGTCCTTACTACGGCTTTGTTTTTGGTTATCAAATCGCAGGCAAGGGTATCGCCGATCGTGTCGGTATTGAAGGGTTTGCTGCGGCTATCGATACCAGCACGCAACAAGATGACCAGGCCGTGGACGGGTATCTGTTTCGTGCCCAAGCTAATTATGATCTGATAAGGGGGCGTTTTGTCCCTTTTTTGAGTCTTGGTGCCGGGGGCCTTTTTCTTGACGCCAAGAGTGGCTCCGACGACAGATTTATTGTTACACCGGGATTCGGGATGAAATATGCCCTGACCAACCATCTTGATCTGCGCGTAGATTTCCGCCGGAACTTGCCTTTCGATCCCACAGACAGTCTGAATAATGAGTTCGCATTCGGCTTAACATACCTCTTTGGCACAGCAAGAACGATAGCAAAGCCGCCGCCTGCCGATTCCGATGGTGACCGAGTTCCTGACTCTTTGGATAAATGTCCTGATACTCCGCGCGGGATAAAGGTCGATCCCTTCGGTTGTCCTCAGGATACAGACGGCGATGGTGTCCCCGATTTCAAGGATAAGTGCCTCGATACACCAAAGGGGGTCAAAGTCGATCTCTTCGGATGTGATACCGATTCCGACGGCGACGGTGTCCCCAACGATGTCGACTTGTGTCCTGATACCCCCCGTGGAATCAAGGTTGATGCTCAGGGTTGTGTCCCTACGACAGAATTGACCCGTGTCTTCCCCGTGATTACAACGACCCCCGAGGTTGTTGCTACTCCTAAGGTTACTGCCCCTGCGACTGTTGCCGCCTCTGTGGTTGCCGCTACCCCTGCGATTGCAGCCGCCCCCGTAGTTGCCACCCCCGAGGTTGTCGCTCCTGCGGTTGCGGCTGCCCCTGTGCTTGCCGCAACTCCTGAGGTTGCCACACCTGCAACTGTTACTGCCCCTGAGGTTGTTGTAACCGCCCCGACGACTGTTGCCGCACCTGAGATTGCTACCGTTCCTTCGGTTGCTGCCGCCCCCGTAGTTACCACACCCGTGGTTGTTGCCCCTGCAGTTGCGGCTGCCCCTGTGCTTGCCGCAACTCCTGAGGTTGCCACACCTGCAACTATTACTGCCCCTGAGGTTGTTGTAACCGCCCCTGCGACTGTTGCCGCACCTGAGATTGCTACCGTTCCTTCGGTTGCTGCCGCCCCCGTAGTTACCACACCCATGGTTGTAGCCCCCGTGGTTGTCGCTACTCCTGAGGTTGCTACTCCTGCGACTGTTGCCGCTCCTGAGATTGCTACCGTTCCTTCGGTTGCTGCCGCCCCCGTAGTTACCACACCCGTGGTTGTTGCCCCTGCAGT